>JAGBJE010000244.1 GCA_017934625.1 Pseudobutyrivibrio sp.
ACATCTTTTTACTAAGGAAAATGAAGCTCTCACGGAAATGATTAATAAAACAAAGGGATTGATTGAAGACATTAAGATTGATCCATCAGATGTTAATAATAGTAAGATAAATGAAATCATAGATAGTCTTAGAAAAGTGGCCATCCACTATGCGAAAAAAGGTGATTTGCTTTATCCACATATGAAAGTCAAATATGAAATTTCTGGTCCTTCCGATGTTATGTGGTCTGTTGATGATGAGATAAGAGATGAGCTGAAATTCATAGCAGAATCTGATTTCAGAAACACCGAATATCTTGGCAGATTAGAACATGCAATTGCTCGTATGGAGGAAATGATTTATAAAGAACAGAATATTCTCTTCCCTATTTGCACTAGATTTTTCACAGAAGAAGAGTGGTATAAAATATATCAGGACTCAAAAGATTATGCTCCTTGCCTTGTGGATTTTATTGAATGGCCTGAAGCAGAGGCGGTGTTGACTAAAGAAAAACCTGATAGCAATGTGAAAGAAGGTATGATTAATCTACCAGGTGGACATTTCACACCTACCCAGCTCAGAGCGATTCTTAATACGCTTCCTGTAGAAATATCATTTGTAGATGAAAATGATATTAATTGTTTCTTTAATGAAGGACCCAAGCTATTTAAGCGTGCTAGCATGGCTATAGGACGTGATGTGTATAGTTGTCATCCACCAAAGATTGAGATGATGGTCCGATCTATAATTGGGGACTTTAAATCTGGCGCCAGGGATAAGGTGTCGGTTTGGATGGAAAAAGAAGGCATACCAGTGCTTGTAGAGTACATTGCTGTTAGAGATGACAATGGACAATATATCGGCACAATGGAATGCGTTCAAAAAATGGATGAGGCTAAAAAGTATTTTGAAAAATAAAATTATTTGATTGTTGATTCCCAGCCTATATTTTCGATTAAAATGGAATTACAAAACAGATTGAGAGGTTAGTTAGATGTACTATGTGGAAGATGGCACAGAATTAGCGGGATTTTATGAATGCTCAGAATGTGCTAATAGATTTTTATCTGTTCAGGTAGGTCCAAGTTTGGTATGCCCATACTGTGGCGAAGCGCCTGATATGGAAATCGGACCAGATGAAGAAATGCCAGTGGTCAAAGAAACTGCAAAGCTACTGCAAGTGGTCAGAGGCAAGGAAGAGGTTGAGCGTATGGATGCACTTCTTTCATTAGCTATCACTGGTGGAGATTATAATTGGATGTAAACAAGGTTAGAAGAAGGTATGCAAATCTTACTTGTAATTGATGTACAGCAAAGATATTTAAAAAACTATAAGCCTGACTTGGTTAATAGAGTAAATGCTAGAATTAGAGAAGCTATGTCCAAAGAGATTCCTGTGGTTTATGTGAGAAATACAGGGCGTAGTGGCAAGGATAACAATTTTGAATTAGCTGATGAGCTAGAGGTTTCATCAGATATAATTTTCAAAAAGCAATTTCCAAGTGCATTCTCCAATCCTGATTTTGAGCCATTTCTTACCAAAGCTAACATTGATACGATTAATGTTGTCGGTGTTGATGGTAGGTGCTGCGTTCCTAGAACAGTAATGGATGCTTTGGAGAGAGGCATAAAAATTAATCTGCTGATGGATGCAATAGAGGCTCATAGCGACAAGTTCTACTATAAAGAGCTAAAGACCATGGAATTAAAAGGCGCAAAAGTGCTAATGAATTTAGAGGAATTATAAATGCAAAATAGTACAGAAGAGTACACACAGCTTACATTATTTGATTATGAGAACTCACCTATAGAGTACAATCACGAAAAGTGGGCTGATGGTTCTGTTGTTAGGAATATATGTAATAACAAAGAATATACAGTAAAAAATGATGAAGGTAACATCATTGAAGTATTTGATAACGATAAAGGTTACCTTATTATGGCTAGGTCTGATTTGGAATACCTAGAAGAGAAGAATAATACTGGTGGAATCCTATTTGGATAATAATACTAATCTCTTGCTAATTACCTACTAACATAGTATGCTTTAGAAAAGGGTGGATGATAATAGGAGGCTGTTTTATGAAGTCTATTCTTAT
>JAGBJE010000245.1 GCA_017934625.1 Pseudobutyrivibrio sp.
AAGCACTAGAAGCTCAGATGAATCCTCATTTTTTGTACAATACCCTGGATTCAATCAATTGGATGGCAATAGAGCATGGTGAAAATGAAATCAGTAAAGCACTTAGTAACCTGGGCCTTATACTTAGGCATTCGGTAAGCAAGGTGGAGGAGAAGACGCCTATAATTGCAGAATGTGATTTTCTCCAAAGATATTTGGAGTTGCAGCAGATTAGATATGAGGGGGCATTCAGATATGAGATTAATATGCAGCCTGAATTAAAGAATCTATATATTCACAAGCTGCTTATTCAGCCATTTGTAGAAAATGCTATATTACATGGATTTGAAGGAATAGAAGAAGGTGGAATGCTTTCTATAAATATGGACATATCAGAAGATAACAGGTTCCTTCAAATAAGTATTGCAGATAATGGGAATGGAATAGAGGAAGAGCTTGTTAACAAAATGAATAATCGAGATGCAGTTATCAATGATGACAACATAGACAAAGCGGGGTTAGGCCTGAAAAATGCATTTTCAAGGCTAGTAATGTATTACGGAGGTATGGCTCATTGGAATATTAATAGTGTGGAGAAAATCGGAACTGAGATAACATTGTATATTCCTAAAAGTGAGTGTGAGTAGGTATGAATATAGTTATAGTTGAAGATGAAATCAAAATAAGAAATGGGTTATCCAGATTATTATCTAGCTATGGGGAACATGAAGTAATTGCCAAGGCGAAAAATGGTAGAGAGGGATTGGAAACCATAGAAAGCCTTCATCCTGATTTGGTATTCACTGATATTAAAATGCCAGAGATGGATGGACTACAGATGTTAGAAGAAATAAAAAATCGCCAGATAAAATGCCATAGTGTTATTCTTACTGGCTATGCCGAGTTTGATTATGCCAAGCGTGCTATCACCTGCGGAGCTGATGATTATTTGCTTAAGCCAATTACAGTGGATGCGGTAGATGGGGTGTTAAAATCCATCTCTGCCAAGATTAGTGCCGAAGCCACAAGAATAGACGCAGATCCTGCATCTTATATTAGAGCAATAGTTTCTGGTGCTCTTGAAAACAATGATGAAAACATAGGTAAGGCGGAGCGGATTTTTGAATTATCAAAAGGATATGAATTATGCTTCTTAAGAGGATATAGCACAAGCGGATGCTTTGACAAGACTACCGTTATGGAAAAGTTTAAGGAATATAAGGGCTTGTATGTATCTGAAGATAATAAGGATTTGTTCATGCTTTATGATAAGTCTACTAGTAAGTATTCATCTGACGAGGAAATAGTAGCAATGCTTGACCGCAGAATAGATGTTGTTGATTGCCTAAAAGATTCTGTGTGGTATGTGGCAAGCTTGTCTGGTTTGAAGGACTTAAAAGATATTGCTCTTAAATCAGATAAGAAATTATTGTATGGGAAAATGTTAGATACCAGAATTGTAATAGAGGGCAGTACAGATATCATATATACAGATTATAAATATAGTAAAGATATTGAAAAAGAAATAGAAAAAATACTTGTGAATAATAATGTAGAAGGCTGGAAGACTTGGAGTGAGAATTTTGCTAAAAGCTTTATAGGAAAAGCCTACGATCCATATTCTGTAAGAATTGCATATCAAACTCTTGCAGGATTTATATTGCAGCTTGCCATTAAAATATGGCCTGATAAAGGCAGGCAACTTAGGGAATTAGATACAGTAGAAAAGATATCAAGGGCAAAGCTGTTATCTGAAATAAAGGAATGCTTGGACGAGGCGGCAGCAGTAGTGTTTGCAGGT
>JAGBJE010000246.1 GCA_017934625.1 Pseudobutyrivibrio sp.
CGTGAGATTTCTGAGATTAATGCTGATTACATGTCAGTATATCGTCAGGACAGACAGATAAAGTAGGTAGTAATATGGCACCAGACATTTCAACATCTACAATAGAAGAGCGTAGGGAATATATAAAAAAGACCTTTCCATGTATAGCCGACTGTGATATGTGCGGACTATGCACAGTATTTCATGGAAAGGATGCTGAGACCGCTTATGATGATTATATAACAGGCTCGCGGTCTTATATGGAAGTAAGTGCAGACTATAGATAGATTGGCTAATCGACCAATTGTTATCTTTATTTTCTAAATGAACAAGTTCTAATTGCGCCTTTTATATCACCGCCATCTTGAAAGTATCTTAATAATATTTCAGCACATGCATGGCTATCACTGTCGGCCTGATGGTGATTTAGGTCTATTCCGTAATAGTTACATAAATCATTAAGCTTATGACTAATGCCAGGGAGTAACTGTCTCCCCATGAGTACTGTGCAGACGTATCTAGCGTATGGTTTCCATTCAATATTGTAGTCTTGTAAGCATTTCTTCAGAACGTTCATATCGAAAGAGGCATTATGAGCTACTAGCATTCCACTGTTCATAATAGGTTCAATTTGTTCCCATAGTTCTAGGAATGTAGGAGCATTAGCAACTTTGTTTTCGTCAATGCCAGTTAGTTTAATATTAAAATTATCAAAATGAGTCTCTGGGTTTACTAAAGAGTAAAATTCATCGACTATTTTATTATCTTCAATAACGCTAATACCTATAGCGCTCATGCGATTGTTGTATCTATTTGGAGTTTCCACATCGAAAACAATAAATCTGGACATCTTAAAATTCTCCATAAAGTTTCTTTATTAATCCATACCTAACAGCCAAAGATGACCTTCGGGTTGAAAATACAGGCGTACTACAGACATTTCATTATCTATAACAATTTGGCATTCAAATACAATAGTACTGTGAGTAACAAAAACATTATCAATACTGGTGTATGTACCTGTATTAACTATTCTTCGGTAACCTTTTATTGTATAAGCTTTCGGTTGTCCTGCTGAATTTAACATCTGAAGGCGCATCGGAATGATTTCTCCATCGTGTTTAAATTGAGCAATTACATCTATCTGTTCTATTAGTTTTCCCATAAGTATCTTAAACTAAACCTTTTCTAGTGTTTTCATCTGTTTTTTCGGCAACCATATCTGATAGAGCATATAGTAACAGAGCCTCAGGGTTAGAAGAAGGATTAATCCATTCAGGTAGCTTTTCCTTAGGAAGTATGAGAGGCATTCTGTCATGTATTTTAGAAAGCTCATGACTTGGCTCTTTTGTGAGGATTACAAATACTGGGTAGCCATCTTCAATTCGATATAGTCCACAAAGCCAGGTGATGGTGCTGCCTACAGGCTGAATGGCATATTTGTCACCAGTCTTTACTTTCCCGTCAGAACTTTTCAAATGCTCCCACTCGTAGTAATAAGCAGCTGGAACAATGCATCTATGATTTTGCCAAGCTTCTTTAAATGTGGGTTTCACGCTTGCTGTTTCAAGTCTCGCATTAAATAAGGATCTCTTATTATCCCTGGCAGTGAATCCCCATTGCATTGGGAATACACTTTTTTCTCCTTTGGAATTAGGAGCTATAACAGGGACGATATCTGTAGGGCGGACTTCACCATCAGTGATAAGCGGTCTAGCATGGGTGTCTACAAATTTAGTGGTTAGTGGAGAGCGTTTTGCATTCTCTATTATTTCTTTTAATTCAGGTTGAGTTATATCAAGTGCATATCTGGTACACATAGTGAATCTCCTATGTAGCATTTAGGAAGGGGAAATTGATTGCTACCATCCATTAGCTTGCCCCTACCAATTCTTCTGGTTTCATGTTTCTGTCATCGATGTAGATGTCGCATGTAATTTTTCTACTATTGTTGCCATAAAGCTCAATAATTTCTGGAAGATTATCATTAATTGCATCAAAAATAAGCCCATGTTCCAAACACCATCTAGTGGCATCTTCTAGAGGCTTTCCAGCTCTGCAAGTCCAAAGGATAAGCTTATTACCAAGAGACTGTTGCTGTTTGAGATATTGGATTAGTGGAAGATTAGGTTCACCAAGTTCAGGCCAGTTGCTGAAGCATAAGGTATTATCAAAGTCCACAGCTATTATTGCATTTTCTAGTTTCATAGGCCGTCCCTCCTTCAAATCGAATATAATTACCGAAAATATGTTTGCTTTGTAAGAAGATAATACACCCGAACAAGTATTCTTGTAAATCGAACAAATTATTAAATATGATAGTAATTGAGAAAACTTAAGTAAAATGTATTTTTTAATTCTAGAATATACAATTAAATTCTACATAGATTGATTCTTACATTGTCTTCTATAGAAATTAGCCTTGCACACAGATTAAATAAAGCTTTTAAACTTTGTAAGAAGCTGTCCGTTATATTGGCATCGTCGTATTGTATATTAACAGTAGGATATAACATAAATCTTGTTTTGTATTAAATTGAAGGAGGAGTGCTTATGTTAACAATTATGTTGTGTATAGCGTTAGGTTTGGTAACCATTAAGGTGATATGTGAGATTGTACGTATTTCTGGGGCGTTGCTATTGTTAATAGGTGGAATAATACTGATTCCAATAATAATTATTGGAGTCCTTGCAGGAGAGGTCCTTGCAGGTTTAGGGGTAATTATATTAATAGTTCTGGCATTGGTCGGTCTAGCCTCAATTCTATAGCTAGATAGGATATATATATTCTGTGAGCTTTTTATGAACTTTACTTGAAATTGGACATGTCATCAATTGAAGAGATTATAATTATTTCATATCTAATTATAATTACTGAAATAAAATATAAAGTGCTGTTTAATTGCTAAGAATAGGCCGTTTTTTGGAGGTTATTTATATGAAGAAAAAGATTCTATCGATTATCATTTGTATAACATTGATTATTAGCTTTTATCCAAATAAAGTATATGCGGAAGAATCTGAGTCTACCTCTAAATTAATAGATAGTCAGAATGAAATCATAACTGCCCCTGCTGCTAATTCTGTGCGAACAGTTGATGACATTGCATCTCAATGGAAATTTAATCAAATCAATGGCGGACATGGATTTGCAGCTGAACAAGCTAATAATCGAATTGATCGGATAAAAGGAAATAACGCTTTGGTAGTGGGAGATAATAATATAAAAAACGGTCCAGATAGATTAATTCTTAATCGTGATGGCACAAAAATTTTTATTCAGGATAAGTATTATTCAACTGCAAATGAAAATGTTAATGCTTGCTTTGATACAACAACAGGACTTTTTAAATATATTGATGGTGATGGTAAACCGATTCAAATAGAGGTTCCAAAAAATCAGTATAATGACGCTATCTCTAAAATGGCAGAAAAAATCAAAGCCGGAAAAGTTCCTGGTGTTAATGATCCTAAAGAAGCATATAAAATAATTCGCAAAGGAAATATTACTTATCAGCAAGCAAAAAACATAGCTAAAGCAGGAACTGTTGAATCTTTAACTTATGATGCTGCAAATGGATCTGTTGCTTCGGCCTATGGATTAGGAATTAGCGCAGTTTTAAATTATGCAGTCTTTAGAATAAATGGAACTGACAGAGAAGAGGCATTAAAATTAGCTGCCATAGAGGGACTCAAATCAGGAGCAGGAGTATTTGCCACGGCGGTAATTGCTGGTCAATTAGCAAAAACGGATACTTTAAATATTTTTAAACCTTCAACAGAGGCTTTAACAAGAACTTTAGGTGAAAAATTTTCAAGAAAACTGATTGAAGCGATGGGACAGAAAGTAGTAGCTGAAGAAGGGGTGTCAATGGCAGAATCTGCTACACATCAAGCTGCTAGACTTTTAAGGTCTCAAGGATTAATTGCAGTGGTAAGTACAGCGGTATTTACCATTCCTGATGCAGTAGATTTGTTTAGAGGAAGAATATCATTAAAGCAGTTTGTAAAAAATTTTGCGGTTACAGCCGTTAGCGTTGTAGCTGGATCAGTTGGTTTTACTGTTGGTGGAGCTGTATCAAATTTAATTGTACCAGGAGTTGGTACAGTGCCAGGTGGAATAGTTGGTTCTCTTCTTTTGGGAACAGGCGGTGCAGTAGTTGCTGATAAAGTAACAGATTATATTGTCGATGATGATGCGTATGAAATGTATGATATTATTGAGGTGCAATTTGCCCAATATTGTGAAGATTATTTGGTGACCGAAGAAGAGGCCTCAAATATCCTTGAAAAATTGGATGTCAAATTGGATAAAGACGCCTTTAAGGATATGTATCAAAGTAAGAATAGAAAAAAATACGCAGAAAATTTACTATTACCACTTTTTGAAAATGAAGTGTCAAAACGAGAAAAAATAGTTCTCCCTACTGAAGAAGAAATGCGAGCTTCTCTGATGAAAGAAATGGAGGGAATCATATATGTCCATTGAAAACACAGAAATTTTTAAAGACATTAATATACGATTATCTCAGTTTTGTAGTATTTCCGAGGAACAAATAAATAATAGATTAGTAACTGTTAACGGGCTAACTTTGCTTAAACTTCGTGATATTTTAATCGAGATGGGCACAATTATAGAGGAAGACTTAGATAATAATATTTATGCAGCGTATTTGCCAGCGGGGTTTATGAAAAAAAATCTGGTTATTACTTTTTTTCAATTATCAGAATCTACTTTGTGCTTGGCTTCGTATGCGAAAGAAGGTGCTATTAAACAAGGTACTGTTGAGCAGGCACAAACAAATTTTATAAATAAAATTAAAGAGTATATTGTTAATAGCGATGGTGATGGGGCTGTAGAAACTACAGAAGATGTTCCAAATGCAAATAGGAAAAATCTTTTTAAGAGATTATTCTCGGCAGTACTATTGTTTCTAGCTACAGTAGTTGTAATTAATTGTATTCAGAAAGAAAAATATAAGTCATCATATAATATTTACGTTAACGAATATAATACATATGCAGAGTCCATTGATTATATATTAAAAAACTATCCAGAAACCGATATAGGAGTATCTAAGGTAGAACCTAAAGAAAAACTGATAGGGTTATCATCCGCTAATACAAGGGTAAAATCAGATAATCTTACTTTGATAAAACAGGAGACCGATAATTTAAAGAAATCATTAGAAAGACTAGAAAATGATGTTTATTATACTAATGCAAAGGAATTAAATCAGGAAATTCAAAATTACCAATATATGAGTAAACTTATAAAACCATATAATATGGACATAAAAGTTGAAGACCTTCAGATCAAGCCTTTAAATACCAACAAAAATGATGTATTAACATGGGAAAATTTTGATGATTTTAAAAGCGATATTGATGAAATAAATCAGCAAAAAAAATCTTTGGATAAGTCATATTATGATTTAGCGATTGCGTCTTATGACTCTTTGGTTTCTGATTACAATATTATTGCCGATGCATATAATGAGATTGCAAGTAAATCCGTTGTTACATACATAGAGGGGATGAGCGTAGAACTTAATAACATTTCTGCAGAAAAGATAACAAATAACTATTCAAAAGAAAAACTTATTGCAATGATTGATGATTTAATCAATAAAACACAAGCTGCAATAGACAGTTATTCTGTAATAAATCAAATTACTAATCCTTCAGAAGAATCAGTTAAAACTAAACTAGAAAAAGTTAGCAAAATAAAATCAATCCAAGCTGTAACTAAGGAAAAGGATCCTAACAATTTGTTAGGAAAAAAGGGGGGATATAAAAGTTGTTTATATTTTGAAGTTAAGGGTATAAAGTCAGATTTTTTTAATAATAAAGACACAATTGAAAAGGGGACAGATGGAGGAGGAGCAATTGAAATATATAATACATCGACAGAAGCTTTAAATCGATGCGATTATCTTTCTCAATTTGATGGAACAATTCTTTATACAGGATCTTACACTGTAGTGGGAACAATGGTTATAAGAACTACTTATTTACTTGATAGTAAACAACAAGTTGAATTAACCAATGATATTATTCATGCGCTAACGTCAAATGAATAATAAATAGAAGTGTAAAGGCGATTGTAAGTTAAAGGAGGTATTTTAAAATGGGTTTGTTTGGAAAGCCAAAAGACGATAGAAAGAAACTAAAGAAGAAAATTGATAAGTTAATGAAAGATTATGATAACGAAAAAATTGATGGAGAAACATACTCAAAAAAAATGATGGAGTTAACATCCTCATTCAAAAAAAAGAAATAGTATGCTTGTAGAGATTTTGCACTATACTTGAAAGGTCGTATTATGTTATCAGAAAAAGAAATTACAAGAATATGTATAAAATGTTGTGGCAAGGAACCAATAGGTTATACGTATTTTGAGGATTGGAATTGGATTATACCAGAATTCTCATTACCAGCTAATTTGGAAGATATACCAACTGGTTCAACCATGTATTTAGATAGTGACTCTGGGCAAGTAGGATATACTAATTTACCTGAGATTTTGAAATACGACGGACAAAAAAATAAAATTGTATTTGAAGGTAAAAATTTAATACAAGATTTAGTATTATACGAAGATGAAGCGTTAGATTTACTAAATAAGCTTAGCCAAATTACAGAAGGCGATATGGGTGTAGCAGTGCATATCTTATACAAGGTTTTGTTTAATCATGATCACCTAAAATTGTTAAATCAATATATCGACGAAAACCCCGATGTATCAGAAGAACAAATAATTAATTATAGCGAAAAACTAAAGAATTCTATTTAGTAACCATTAATTGTCTTACATGTATAGAAATTATTTTTCAAAGGAGAAGGAAAATGAAATGCAAATCGTGTGGAACAATTATTAGTGCAAAAGATTCTTTCTGTCCTAAGTGTGGGGATAGGGTTCAGAAAGTTGGCTTTTCAACAGAGCCGTTAAAAGAACTTTCTTCAAATATTTCTAAAGTTGGAGGAGAAGCATTAAAAAAATCTAGTGCAGTGATTGCCGGAAAAGCTGTTGTTGTGAAAGATGCAGCAATGGATGCCAAAGAAGATATTACAAATAAACTTACAGAACTAGATAAAATGCTTGAAAACTCAATAACGGAGTATAATGATAGCTATACACTTATGAATGATAAGGGTATGCAGCTTTATATTGAAAGATGTCGTTCTGTAGATTTAATAAATAACGTGGAGTTGTTAATTAATAGTATTGCTAATCATCCTAAAAATTTTGATACAGATTTTGATGAAATCAATGCAAATAGAAAGAAGTTTACGGAAGCATGTGAGTTTGCCGAGAGAGAAATACAATTGGCAAGAAATGCAGCTAGTACTGCAGGGGCTGGTTTAGCAGCAGGGGCTAGTGTGGCATTTATGGCTCCAACTGCGGCTATGTGGGTCGCTACAACGTTTGGAGTTGCGTCTACTGGGACTGCAATTTCCACTTTATCAGGAGCTGCAGCTACGAATGCAGCTCTAGCGTGGCTTGGTGGAGGTACCTTAGCAGCTGGAGGTGGAGGTGTTGTTGGAGGTCAGGCTTTACTTGCTTTAGCTGGCCCAGTTGGATGGACAATTGCAGGAGCAACATTATTAACATCAATCCTTTTATTCACCAAAAATAGAACAAAATTAAACAAAGAAAAGAATGAGGAAATAGAAGTTGTTAAGAGAAATACAGAATTAATAAAAGAAATGGATGCTCAGATTGTAAGTATTCTATCTGAAACAAATAAGATTAGAAATAGCTTGAATGATAACTATCATTCTTGTTTGTGCATGTTCAACGGTGATTATAATACCTTTGCGGATGAAGAAAAATTAAAACTCGGCACCCTTGTTAATTTGACAAAAGCATTATCTTTTATGTATGAGAAAACAGTTGAACAGGAAGGCGAATAAGCATGCTAAATCAGCTAATAGATGAGATTTCTATTGAATCTCTCCAAAATAGTGAGTTGGGTATGAATTTTAGCAAAATTATACATACCTATGAAAAAATACAGGAGATTCTGCAGGCTCGTTTGAATGATACAAGTCCTGATAACTATAAAGATACTCGTATAGGAACTGTTATTATTTTTGCGATTCTTTCTAAACTTACAAAAGGAAAAAACATTAGAGCTTTTTCAAAGGATGATTGGGCTGATATTGCTGAAGCCGTGTCACAGTATGCTATTTTTAGGGATGGTCAAGAATATAGTATTATCATATTTAATTTATATGCTGATTATATAGACGCATCTGTTGATTACTTGAAAAGGCTTGGTGTTTCAAAAGAAAAGTGTGCGGCTGTAAGTATGATTGCAGAGCAGGTTAGGAATCTTTCTGAAAACATGATGTCCAATATTATATCTGAGATTGACTATACAGAAGCTTGCTTGTGGCTTCTTTTGGAAGCTATGATTAAATTACTGTCAACCTACAGCACGTTATTGATAGGAGAAGGCAAGGCGGAATATCTAGATATTGTATCTAATCTAGCTTTTGAATATGGCAGATATATTCTTTATAAAAAGGAACAGGAGATTATAACGCTCTATATAAATAATCAATATCAACTAGATGAAATTCTTTCAAATAAATTGGAAGAGTATAGAAAAGACTTAAAAAAACAGAGCGAACAATTTGACAGTCTTATTGCTAATGCTTTTTCTCCTAATATAAATGATAGGCTCAAATCTTCCTCCCAGTTAGCAATTAATGCGGGTGTTTCTTCAAATGAAGTATTAACTAATCAGGAACAGATTGATGATTATTTTTTATAGAAAGGAGCCGTGATTATCGGAAAGAAAACGTTATTTTCCTTTGTCATTCCTACGGTTATAAGCGCATATTATGTGCTTAATAGTGTTGCTGTTTGTGTAACTATTTTAGTGACATGCATTATTCTAAGAGGAATTAAAATTTGGTCTCTTGAAAGAAAAATTAAAAACGGCACGTATGGA
>JAGBJE010000247.1 GCA_017934625.1 Pseudobutyrivibrio sp.
CTTTTTAGAAATAATGAATTGTTTTAAGGATAGTCCTAACATCTCACTAAACACTCTGGAAAGATATTTAGGACTGTAGCCAAAATATTCAGCAATATCATTGATGGTGAAATTATTAGATATGTTGCGTTTAACATAATCTACTATATCAGAATATATTTGCTTATTATTTAGGGAGTCTTCCTCTTTAGGAAGTTCTGCGTTTATTTGACCATATAGCTCAGTAATAATAGCAGTTAAGCTGGCATTTAATGTGATTGCAGGATAATCGTCACGGTCTAAATCCTGCAATCTTTTCATTTGTATAATTAATCTTTCCAGTCGAGGTACAGATGCTGTTTGAGGAAGCAAAAAGCATTTAGCCCTGTTATAAGAAGGGGTCTCTCCGGTTGAAATCTGTGCAGGGAAAGAATTTGTATCCACTGTAAAATGAATCCAATAAAAGCAACAATAAGATTTTTTGATACCAACTCTTTTAGAATCGCTAGGTGGAAGGAATAAATATTCTCCCTTCTCCACCTTAAAATCTTCATTCATATATCGCAGGTAAAGAGTACCCTCTGTTACAACAATGAATTCATAATCAAAATACAAAGACATGCTTTCGTGTTTCCATTCATTGGAAAGGGCTTCGAATTTGCCGCTTCTTAGATAATTAAAGATTTGATTATCAGGAAAAACCATTAGCTTTTCCACTTTTTTTCTATTCATTAAAACATCTTACCCCCAAAGACTGATGATACAAAATGACACCTAATGTGCATTATATACACATAATTATACAAAAATGACACTTTAAAACTTAATTATAGTGAATAATACCACTTTTTCCTCATAAATTAAACACCTGCAATTTTTACACTTAATATAGTTTTTCTTGCATTTAGATAAAAAATGTATGATGGTACACTTTTCTTAACATAACGTACATATGGTACGGAAAAAAAATGAGAAAAGGATACATAACAATGAACAAAAATTTGAAACCTATAAGCTTGGCTTCCTGCAAGGTAACTGATGCATACTATGATGAAGCCCTTCATCTGCAAGTTAAGAACATGCTTGCATTAGATCCAGACAGGCTGTTGGCTGGATTTAGACAGACTGCAGGAGTGATAGCAGGTATGAATGATGCAGGCCTCAATTCATTTATGAATGGAAAGGAACGTTATGGCGGAGGCTGGGAAAACGGTCTTATAGGTGGACATACTCTAGGACATTACGTAAAAGCGTTAGCACAGGCGGTAGTTAATTCAGGCTTAGATTCAAAGGAACAAAAGGCTGTAAAGGAAAGATTGGATTACATGATAAATGCTCTGGCAGAGTGCCAGAATAAGACTGTGGGCAGTGATTACGAAGGATATTTATTTGGAGCAACGCTCCCTACTAAAGAGTACATTGATAATCCAGCATTGCAGTTTGATTATGTGGAACAGGGAATGTCAGATCCTTTCAAGCAGGCATGGGTGCCTTGGTATACAATGCACAAAATCCTTAGCGGATTAAACGCAGCTTATTTGTATGCTAAGAATGAAAAGGCATTGCAGGTAGCCAACAGGCTTGGCATTTGGATTGCAAGCAGATGTGAAGGTTGGACTGAGGAGCAGCATGAAAATGTGCTTTCTATAGAATATGGTGGAATGAATGATTGCCTGTATGAATTATACGAAATAAATAGAGAGCTTAATGACGCAGGCAATGATTTGTGCTACAAAGATTTTGAAAGATTCAAGACGGCAGCACATTCCTTTGATGAGATAGCACTTTTTAAGAAGATAACCACAGGCGGGAAAGATGTTCTCAATGATACTCATGCTAACACAACAATACCTAAGTTTATAGGAGCGCTGGCTAGATATGAGGTAGATAATACTGCAAGTGATTATCTTGATTACGCTAAAGACTTCTTTGATATGGTCATTAGCAAGCACACCTATATCACTGGTGGAAATAGTGAAAATGAGCACTTCGGCAGGGACAATATCCTTAATGCAGAGAGGACAAACACTAACAACGAAACCTGCAATACTTACAATATGATAAAGATGGCAAGAAGACTTTTTGCAGTAACAGGGGACAAGAAATATCTTGATTACAGTGCCCAGACTCTTATCAATGCGATAATGGCTTCTCAAAACCATGCCACTGGCTTTACCACTTATTTCCAGCCAATGGGCACAGGATTTCATAAGGTATTCAATACTCTGGATGGTAATTTCTGGTGCTGCACAGGAACAGGCTATGAGAACTTTACTAAGCTTCAGGATGGAATATATTTTGAGGGAGATGGCAAGCTGGTTGTGGCAATGTATGTAGCATCTATTTACAAAGGCAATGGATATACATTGACCCAGGAGTGCGATTTTACCAAATCGGACAAGGTAAAAATTAGAGTAGATGTGGTAAATAAGGATAGTAATGTAGATTTGTATCTTAGAATACCACACTGGCTACAGGGCAATCCACAGGTTATGGTAGGAAGCTCTATCATTGAGCCTAAGGAAGAAAATGGATTCTACATTATTTCA
>JAGBJE010000032.1 GCA_017934625.1 Pseudobutyrivibrio sp.
AGAAATCTTTATGCATACATTGCAAATGACGCAAATCTAAATGCGCCTACTACAGGTGTGCTTTTTAGCATCTATCAGCTAATCGATAAGGATGCCAATATTAGCATGCTCTATAATCTTACTGGTAGTATGGAGAAAATGAGTGTATTTTTCTTTAATCCACTAGACACTCAAGCCTCCAAGAAATCTCTCATGGAAATTCCACTTATTCTTAGGGAAGATGTGCTTTCATATATAATTTCTGACAACCTTAAGTTTTCCATCCCCTACACTTTTAGATATGAATATGCAAAAACAGGGCTTGATATATTTAGCAAGGGATCCTCTTTTGATATTGAAACAAAGGGGTTTATTTATATAGCCTCTGATGACTCAGATGATGTGCCCCAGTTTTTAAGAGAAAAAAATGAGCAGGATATACTCATATTAGATGGTGAACTTCTGCTTGCAGATATTAAAAATGCAAGAACCCTACAAGTGGAAAGGTTACTTACCGCTGCTATAGCTAAGCTTTTATTCAAGATGGAAATTGGCAATGATACACTTTGCATCAAATTACCTATCCCTTTGCCTGAATATAGTACAGTGCTTCTACAGGTAATTAATCGTTTTTTACCAAATAAGACCATTTATATATATGGTTCAGATAAATTTCCTATCAGCCTTATGTCCTCAATTCACAATATTTCATCGTTAGAATTGCCTCCTGCAGACTATGAGGAACGAGAAAGGATTTGGAACTATTTTCTTGAGCAAGAAGGGGTAAATCTTCATAAAGATATAAACATTTCAGATTTGGCAGATTGCTATGAAATCACTTTTTCGAAAATACGATATGCCGTGACCACCACTGCCAGGAAGGCCAGATGGCAAGGAGAAAATACAATAGATTCCTTGGAATTAAAGGAACAATTGCGGCATATGGGGGAGGCAGGATTTATGTCTCTGGCAGTTTACATTCCCCCTGTCTACTCTATTGATGATTTAGAGATAGAGGATATGCAAAAGGAAATTCTTATGATTGCCTGCAATCGCTTTAAGATAAAAAACCGAGTGGAGAAAAAGCACGGCATCAAACGAAGTGGTGCCTACGGCAATGGTGTGTCTGTGCTGCTCAGTGGTCCGCCTGGAACCGGCAAGACAATGGCCGCCCAGGTTATTTCAAGAGAGCTGTCTCTGCCTTTATACAGAGTGGATTTATCCCAGATTATTTCTAAATACATAGGCGAAACCCAAAAGAATCTAAATGAGATTTTTGAGCAAGCCAGAAAAACCAACGTTATATTGTTTTTTGATGAGGCTGATGCCCTCTTTGCCAAAAGAACAGAGGTAAAGGATTCAAATGATAAATATGCCAATGCCGAAACCGCCTACCTACTGCAAAAAATCGAGGGACACAGCGGCATGACAGTTTTGGCAACCAATCTTTTTTCTAATTTTGATGCAGCATTTATCAGGAGATTATCCTATGTCATTCACTTAGAAAAGCCTGATGCTCAAACCAGACTAAATCTGTGGAAGACAATTCTTCCAGACACAGTGGAGCTTGCCGCAGATATTGATTTCAAGTTTTTTGCTAATAACTTTGACCTTTCTGGTAGTGAAATCAAAGGCATATTGTACAGCGCTATGTATATGGCTGAAGCCGCTAGCAAGCCTTTAGGTAACGGTGAGATTGCCCGTGCAATACAGCTTAGACCCGAAAAGCACAACTCCCTTAATATGGCCGTTGAGCTTGGAAAATATTCTGGATTTATGCTTTCTTAGGAAAAACAATCAATTTATGATACGAGGAGGAGCTTATGTCAGATATTGCTAATGATGTATTACAACAAAATGAAAATCAGCAAAACAATAATAATTTTGATAATGACTTCAATCCCAATTTATTAGGTCAACCCATTAATAATATAAATGATGATGCAGATCAAGCTGTGCCTGTACAGAGTAATCAAGCACCAGAAGACGCCACCGCAGAAGGAAATGAATTGGCGGCAGCACATGAATCTATTCAAAAAGCAAAAGCTGATTTACTTGCTTCTAAGGTAGTACACCTTGGAATCACATTTAGCGATAGTGATAATATGACTAGGGTTAAAACTGCCATACGAGAGCTTGATAAGGGCTTGACCGGAATCATTCCTAAAGAACAAGCTAGTTTTGAAACTGCATTAGAACAAATCAAGGGTTTATACTCAGAGCTTATTCATGCTTGTGTAAACTATGTGGGAAACATAAAAAAACGTGGTAGAGGAAAATCTGAAAGTGGAAAAAACAGACTTAACCTTACCAATCAAATACTAGAGCACACTAGAAAAGAGTATGGTGCTTTCCAAGTATATGCTAAACAATATTTTGATGAGCATGGTCAAGATGGCAAAGATTGGACAGCTGTCCTTTACCGAGTGCGTGCTAAGGATATGAGTGCTGAAGCCAGTGGTTATGAAGTTGTTTCTGGAGCCATTTCTACAGTCTACAAACGAACCGCAAATGGTAAAACAACTTATATAAAAGCCGAAGAAAGTCTTGCTTGGAATGACTCTAAAGAAGGTGCAATGGATTTATTTTTACACAGCGGTGCACCAGAGGCCGAAAAAACAATTGCTGCATATAAGTTGGGGGCAAAGGGAGCTGGTGCTGATATTGCTGAAGTATGGGACAATGTGGATAAAGCGCTAGAGCAGCGGTTTAATGAAAAGAATTCTATGTCGCCACAAGAATATAAAAAATATGCACAAGACAGAAAAAAAAGATATCTAGATTCAGCCATAACTATTTTAAGTCGAGATGAAGAATGCGCCAAGTATATAAAAAAATATCCAAAGCGCATGAAGGATTTTTTAGTTTATGTTTTCAGAAAGTCTGGTGAATATTATGCAGCCACAACTCATGCTGGCATTGCCCCTGGTTCAGCTATATCCAACAGAAATGTGTCAACAAGTCGTGTTGCCGAAAGGCTAGAAATGCAGGATACAGTTGCAAAATCTGAAACCATTCTTATGACAGCCGAAGATGGTTCCATGATTAACGCAAATGAAATGGAAGAAGCGGGCCAAATGACTCTTTATGATTGTTTGGCAAAAGCTGAAAAGTGGAAATGCCCAGTAAAATATAGGCCACAAGCTCTCAGGCAAACCTGGGAACTTCAAGTACTAGATCTTATTTGTGGTCAGGTGGATCGTCATGCCAATAATTATTCTGCTACATATTCTACAGAAGGCAGCGGCGACAACAAAATACTATATATAGAAAGTATAAAAGCCTTTGATAATGATATGTCATTCGGTATAAAGACATTATCTGCTATGAATAAGGGTACCCAAGCTAGAGCTCTAATTTCTGGTGGAAGAATAAGCGTACCATTTCTTCCAAAATCTTTTTACGAAAATATTATGAATTATAGTTCCGAATTAGCTGCCCACGACCAATTAGATATCAGAAGCAGGGATGAAATCAGGTCTCTTCAGCAAAGACTAGAACAAATTAAAGCTCAACTGGCTAAACTGGTCAAAGACGGAAAACTGAAGCTATTAGATAGCGAGGCTGACTGGGAAAAAGCTGCTAATGATTATTATGCAAATTGGAAAAAACGTATGTATGCCGAATCCTATGTCTTTATACAATAACAATAAGTATCTTCAGATTTCACCCTCTAAAAAGCTCTTAGTCCTCACACGAACTAAGAGCTTTTACTTTTACATATCCGTCGTATCCACAGATTTCTCCTGCACTTCTAGGCTATCTGTATGAAACAATGCCTGTCTGTCAAATACGCTTTGCTTGTTATTTATGGCATAGGCATCTGCCATGGTGCGAAATACATCACCATTTGCTGCATTGATGGAAACAGGTTTTGGTCTAGTCATAAATAACTCGTCTACCTGCTGCCCATCCTCCGGGTTCCACTCTCCAGCCCTTGCCCGTTCTTCACGAGCCATATCATCATCAGTGATTTGTCTAAGATATGCTTCCCAATCTTCTCCTATAATCATAGAATACTCTCCTATTGAATGATGATGTGTCCATCAAGTCTATCCTTGTCATCCAGATTGGCAGTCTTTTCGTCATACATCTGAGCATTCATATCCAGATATGTGTAACCATCCATTGCAGACTTCTTCTCAAGATATACGATATTTAAATTAGCCCTAACTGGAATAAACTGCTTCAATAAATACATAATCTGCATGCGCTTATCCTCTGGCACAAAATTTTCAACAAACATGATAATGTCAAATGGAGAGCTGCCATACACATTGTCCTGGGCATCCTGGTTATCCATCATTGCCTGCTCAACTATTATTGGCTTTTCTTCAAGAACTATTTCACATAGTTTTTCAAGAGCTTCCCTGGTTCCCTTCATTCTGTTCAGGTTATACAAATTCTTTACAAGGGTTCTAAGCTGGCTTTCGCTTAGGAAGCTTCCCTCTACATTAACCCCCATCCAGCTGGCAAATACTGGCAATAATTCTACTGGAGTCGTGTCTATATCAAGAAGCTTTGGTGCAGCTTCAAGCTCTTCCTGAAAATCATTGAATATAGTAGAAAAAATTGATAAATATTTTTTCAAAAAGTCGTTGTTCTGCTGATAAACCTCTGGCAGTGTCTGGAAGAAGTTATCACCTGGAAGAAACATTCGCATTTTCGATATACTGCAATCCTCAGTTCCAAGGATTTCCAGATATATATAGCAATATCTTCCTATTACATCAAACAGGATTGCATCTTCTGTTGCCAAATAAGATTTATTTTCAACTGCAAGAAATACCTTATTCTTTTCTTCTAGGGGAACATCCTCGTCCAATAAATACTCATCCCAGGTGTATTGTTCATTCATATATTTGTCGTCTGTAGCAAATATATGAATTCTAAAAAGTACCTCTTCGCTTTTTTCAATTTTCATGGAAAGTCGTCCCCAAGACGTCTCAGTATCTCCACTATCAAGGGCTGAAAAAAACATCCCATGGTCGAAGCTATCGTTTGTTATTTTGATTGTCTCGTCTTCTATGATAATTCCATAGCAGCCTGCTTTTTCAAGGCGACTCTTGCGGAACCCATAGTTTCTTAAATATGCCATATCTACTCCTCAATATTAGTTTCTATATCCACGTATAGCTCACCTGGTACTAGTAATGCATTGTTGCTTGGTACAATATCCATTCCACTCAGCTTGGCATGAGCTCTGTCTCTTGGAGTGATGCTAAAATCATATACGAAATCTACACAGTCAAGCTGCTCTAGCTCATGGAACAAATCGTGGAATGAAAGTACATCTCCAAAGTTCTGGTCTCCCTCGGTATAATCTAAGGCCCTATATAGAAGGTCTTTTATTTCACCGTCACAATCTTTATAGTTCTTTTTTACATATATGGTGCCATGCACATCTACTGGCACATAAACTGGTTGAACCAAAGAAACCTTTGTGGTAAGCATCCTCCTGCTTTGCAGATATTCTGTAATAATTGATGTATAAAGCTTTGAAATTCCTGGATTTTTATTGTCAGAATAAGGCATCAGTGTGACATAAATATCATTACCATTGTCGTCTTTGTATGCATGCACTTTTTTGATACACAGTTCTGGAATCTTTTTCACCAGCTTCTCATAATCATTTTCTCTAACAAGAGTGTAAGGACTTCTCAAATCTCCTAAAAATCTATTTGACAGCTCCTTTACTGTTTCACCAGCTCTGCCACCCTCGCCAGGTGCAGGATTCGTAAATACGATATCGCTATCATAGCCCTCTGGGGTAAATCTTTTACCAGCCAGGATATTTCCCTTTTCCCCCTGAGTGATAGCGCATCCACACACATAAATGGTAGAGTTGATATAGTCTCCAGCGTCATGAACTACAATGTGTCCTTTGTTTTCATCCAGGCTGTAATTTAAAACGCCATCCCCAGTCTTATCTGGCTTTACAAAGCTATATGAAAGGCTGTGGTCTGCCTCCTCAGTTTCCACTAAAAGTGAAAAGGATTCCTTAACTATATTTTCTATATTGATATCAAATTCCTGGTCATCAAAGCCATAAAGCTCGCCTATCCTGTAACGGCGCATCATCATCTCGTTATATGCCACTATCTTTATAGAATCACTTCCAGCTGCTACAGTGTTTGGAAATTTGAAAACGAATCTACCATAACCAACATGG
>JAGBJE010000248.1 GCA_017934625.1 Pseudobutyrivibrio sp.
AAGCTTATGCCAAAGTCACTGGTGGAGAAGCACATGGCAGAGCAAGGCCAGACACTTGAAGCAGTTGGTGAGGCAATGTTTGACTATAATAGACAGATTATGGATGCATGCGCTGATTTGATTCCAGCTGTTAAGCCTCAGATTGCCATGTATGAAAGCTTTGGCATCCCAGGTATGATTGCCTACAAGAAGACTGTTGATTATGCTAAGGAGCTTGGCCTTGTAGTAATTGCAGATGTTAAGCGTGGTGATATAGGCTCTACATCCACAGCTTATGCGTTGGGGCATTTAGGTTCAGTTCAGGTAGGAGATTACAAATATAAGGGCTTTGATGCTGATATGGCTACTGTAAACCCATATCTTGGTACAGATGGAGTTAAACCTTTCGTTGATGTTTGTAATGAAGAGGATAAGGGTATTTTCGTACTTTGCAAGACTTCTAATCCTTCATCTGGAGAGTTCCAGGATAGACTGATAGATGGTAGACCACTCTACGAGCATATGGCTGAAAAGATTGAAGAGTGGGGTAGTAAGAGCATGGATGGTAACTACTCTAATGTAGGTGCTGTAGTAGGTGCTACATACCCAGAAATGGGAGCAAAGCTTCGTAAGCTTATGCCTCACACATATATCCTGGTGCCAGGATATGGCGCACAGGGAGGCAAGGGCGCAGACCTTGTAAACTTCTTCAATGAAGATGGACTTGGTGCTATCGTAAATTCCAGCCGTGGTATTATCGCAGCATACCAGCAGGAAAAGTATGCTAAATACGGCGAGGCAAACTTCGCTGAAGCCAGCCGCGCCGCTGTGGAGGATATGCTTGCAGATATTCGTGGCGCGTTAGCATAATAGGCTTCACCCCTATATAGGGGAGAAGCTGTCACCGAAGGTAACTGATGAGGGGTATTCCTTGGCGTGCCAATATCCTCATTCGTCCCCTCCGCACCCACCTTCCCACATAAGGGAAGGCATGAAAGGAGTTAAATAAATGAAAGTTAAAGAAACAGCGCAGATTGTAGCTTCTGACAAGCTTGCAGAAAATATCTACAGCATGCTTCTAGCTACAACAGCTTCACAGTATGCTGTGCCTGGTCAATTTATAAATATATATTGTAACGATGGAAGCAAAATCCTTCCTCGCCCAATCAGCATATGTGAGATAGATAAAGAGCTTGGCACACTTAGAGTGGTTTACCGAGTGGTAGGAAAGGGTACAGCGGAATTCTCAAATCTGAAGCCAGGTGATACTGTTGAAATATTAGGCCCTCTAGGTAATGGCTTTCCACTTGAAGAAGGCAAGGCTATCGTAGTAGGTGGTGGTATCGGTGTACCTCCTATGCTAGAGCTTGCTAAGGAGCTTACAGGTGATGTTACAGCAGTGCTTGGATATCGTACTGATGATTTATTCCTTGCTGATAATTTCATTGATGCAGCAGCTGAGGTGGTATTTGCTACAGATGATGGTTCTGTTGGAGTCCACGGTACGGTAGTTGATGCCATGAAGGAAAATGATTTAAGGGCTGATGTAATCTATGCATGCGGCCCTAAGCCTATGCTAAAGGGCGTGGCTGAGTATGCTGATTCTATCGGTGCTAAATGCTATGTGTCAATGGAAGAGCGCATGGCCTGTGGTGTAGGAGCATGCCTTGGCTGTGTATGCCAGTCAAAAGAAGTGGATAATCACAGTCATGTTAATAATAAAAGAGTATGTAAAGATGGCCCAGTATTTCTATCAACGGAGGTAGTTCTATAATGAATACAAAGGTAACAATTGCAGGCGTTGAGTTTCAAAACCCAATCATGGAGGCTTCTGGAACCTTTGGTTCTGGTATGGAATACGGTGAATTTGTTGATTTGAACAGACTGGGAGCAGTAGTTACAAAGGGTGTAGCAAATGTGCCTTGGCCAGGCAATCCTACACCTCGTATTGCAGAGGTAAGCTCTGGAATGCTTAACGCTATAGGCTTACAGAATCCTGGTGTGGAAGTATTTTGCAACCGTGATTTAAAATTTCTAGAAAATTATAAAGATACTCGTGTTCTGGTTAATGTTTGTGGTCATTCAGCCGAAGAATATATTGAGGTGGTTGATAGATTGGCAGATGAAAGCAGGGTAGATATGTTGGAAATCAATATATCTTGTCCTAACGTAAAGGAAGGCGGTATCGCCTTTGGACAGGACCCTAAGGCAGTAGAAGAAATCACAAGGCTTGTTAAAAAGCATGCCAAGCAGCCTATTGTTATGAAGCTTTCTCCAAATGTTACAGACATCAAGGTTATGGCTAAGGCAGCCGAGGCCGGAGGAGCAGATGCAATTTCGCTTATCAATACTCTTACAGGAATGAAAATCGATGTAGAGCGTCAAAATTTTGTTCTGGCAAACAAGACCGGAGGTATGTCTGGCCCAGCAGTTCATCCAATAGCAGTTAGAATGGTATATGAGTGTGCAAATGCTGTAAATATTCCAATCATTGGAATGGGTGGTGTGAGCACATGGGAAGATGCAGTGGAAATGATGCTTGCAGGTGCTACAGCTGTATCCGTCGGAACAGCCAACTTCTTTAATCCTACAGCCACAGTGGATATACTTGATGGCATGATTGATTACATGAAGAGGAAGAAAATAGACAATATAACTGATATTGTTGGTATTGTTAAATAATTTAAGAGTTGTTCTTAAAACTTTCACACAATATATACAGAAAATTCCGTGACACTTTTAAATCGATTTGCTAAACTTTTATTACGTCCATATTTGAAAGGAGGGGAGCTGATGAAGTTCAAGAAGATAGGTGAGGACAAGATTAGATGTGTCATCACTAAAGAAGAAATGGAAATGAGCGGCATGGAGCTTGGTGATTTCGTCAGTGACCAGGAAAAGACCCAGAGCTTTATTAGGGATATTTTAGCAGAGGCGTGTGAAACACTTGGTATTGAGACTCATGCAAAGGCGTATAGTGTTCAAATGACAGTTATGCCACAGGGTGATGTTGCATTACTTATATCCCCAGATTCAAGCAGCGGACTTGCAACTGCAATTGAGGAATTGAAGAAGCATTTAACTGGTTTACAGGAAACATTATCAACAACAAAGAATACATCTAGTCCTAGTATGATTTCAGCACCTGGCACTACAGGAACAACAGCTGGCACATCAGATGTGCCTGTTCAGCGTGCTAAGGCCATTACGGATGATACAGATGAAGTAACAGCTCAGTATTTAGATACACCACTTTGGGCTATCTTACCTGATTTAGATGCAGCTATATTGTTATGCAAGCATCTTCCAAAGTATGAGGGTATGCAGAGTGCACTTTATCGTTATGGTGACGACTATTACATTAAGCTTAACTTTGAGCTTACACGTCGTCAGATTTCAGCTGTGATTTTAGTATTGGCAGAATTTGCCACTCAGATGTTTACAGAAAGCTTCGATGGAGCATTCTTGTTAGAACATGGCGATTTAATTTGCGATGACTGCGTAAATGTGTTATCGCAGGTATAAAAAAATAAAACACCCCCTCATAATGTTGGCAAGCTGATATGTACCCCTTTTACTGGACTAATCCAGTGAAAGGGGTTTTTTGTATGAAATATGATTTTACATTTAAGCTAAATGCAGTGGAAATGTATCGAGCTGGTAAGTGGATTGATACACCAGAAGGTATCGGACAAAAAA
>JAGBJE010000249.1 GCA_017934625.1 Pseudobutyrivibrio sp.
AGCCTTTACAAGCATGTCTGAGCTAGCCTTTGAAGCTGAATATGGTGAATGTGGATCGTATGGTGTTGTCTCATAGAAGAATGCATTCTCGTCATCTGGAAGAGAACCATAAACTTCATCTGTAGATACGTGAAGGAACTTCTTGCCTTCCTTAAATGAACCATCAGGAAGCTCCCAAGCTTCCTTAGCACAGTTAAGCATTACAGCTGTACCAAGTACGTTTGTCTGAACAAATACCTCTGGATCCTTAATAGAACGGTCAACGTGAGACTCTGCTGCAAAATGAACAACTCTATCAATATCGTTCTCAGCAAATATCTTTCTGATTGCTTCCTTGTCGCAGATATCAGCCTTTACAAATGTGTAGTTATCGCGGTTCTCGATATCCTTAAGGTTCTCAAGGTTACCTGCATAAGTAAGCTTATCTACATTAATAATTCTGATTTCGTTGCCATACTTTCTAAACATGTAATGAATGTAGTTACTTCCGATGAAGCCTGCTCCACCTGTTACTAAATATGTTCTCATATCTTTACCCCTTCTATATTAATTATTAAAATTCAAAAATAATCCTTATGTATTTTATACGTTATTTAAGTAAATTACTATACGCAAAAAAATATATGTGAATATTTTATATACTACGTCAATTAAACTTCAATTTTATTAGTGTTTTTTACATACTCTTAGCATTTAAATTTCCATGAAACATGTACCCCAAGTTATTATAGTACACAAATCAATAAAGCCCTTTCTTCAACTGTTCATCACGTTAGTACTATATAATCCATAATAGTACATTGTTCATTCACCCCAATTTTTTAATTACAAGTTATCTTTGTTAAAATTGTCATATGTTAGTCATTTTTGCGTAAATTGTTTGTAATATATTACACATTTCTCTTCTGATAGACTAATATACAAGTTAAGAAAGGTGTTGATTATCTCTATATTTAGAATCCCATTTTTCTCAGCCCCAACATGTAGGAAAGCCTTATTTTTCCTACACTTTTTTCAATAATTTATGATAAATGATACACAGTTTTTCCATATTGATTTCCTAAACTTTTTTATAGTAATGACTACACTATGAAAGGATTAGGTGTAAGATATGAAGAAACTAAATGCCGCTTTAATTATTACAATTATAGCTTTTAATCCGATATTGGCATTTGCCACTGGTAATGAAGAAATTGATGATCCGCCTGCCCTTGATAACATTGAGCTAAGCCAACCTGCAGAGGTACCAACAGAACCATCTGTTACTCCAGATGAAATTGCTGGTAGTCCAACTGATCCCAATGCTCAGCCGCAGGCTGCAACTCCCGAACCTCCAAGTGTTCCAGACAAATCAACTGAGGATAAATTAGAAAATGAACCTACACCAAATAATAACAATACTGATGATTTAATTAATGCACCTACGCTAAATGAGGGTGATAATGGTGACCCGTATAATGCACCTGTAGTAGAAAATGAATTAGATGATACATCTACTTTAAAATCTGAGAAAGAAGTTGAAGCCGCTTCAAAAGATGATAGTAAAGACAAATCCCCAGACGATAAGACTATCATAGAACATGAACACGAATTTACTTATGAGTACCTGGGAGATGGCACACATATTAAGAAATGTACTATACTGCTAGATAACACAGCAACAAATGAATCCGCTGATAGCTCCTCTGAAAATCCCACAGAAGAGGGTGGTTCAGAGGATGTTAACATAGATACCGAAAATAACACTGAGCCTGCAGCAACACATTGTGATTTTGAAATAATAGAACCTTGTACCTATAATGAAGAGGGCTTCTGCTTATACTGTAAAGCTGAAAAGCCTAAAGAAAAAGAGGAATTTAATCCATCTATTTCTTTCTCGATTTCAAACCAATCATTTACCACAGGAGGCCCTAACCCAGTTATTTCAGTAAGCATATCACAGGAGGATTATGATATAGCTTATGCACAGGTTTGTTTTGCAAACTATGGAGCTAATAAATATGTAAACGTTGGTCTGGCTCAGGGAAAGTACTTCGATTTTCAATCAGAAGAATTTGTTAATACATCAAATGACTGTTGGTGCGCAAGCTGCGATATTACTTCCGATTACGCTTCGGGAAATTATTCACTCAGATCTATTTATGTAAGAAGCACCACTGGGGAAAGTATACATTATTCTATTGAATCGGATTCCCTACCAGAGGAATATCAAAATATTGATATCTCTTTAAATATGGATGCTGTACAAAGCGATATCAGTAATATAATGGATAAATCACTTATTGATATTCCTGCCTTTTATGATGATAAAGAAGATGTTGAAGCAATGGATATACCCGAATCTATTCCAGAGGTAATTCCTGATATAAGTGAAGATAAACCTCGATTCGATAAAGAAAACTATTCTATTCCTTCCGAACCTTCATCTCCGGAAACACATGAGAAAACTAACACTGAACCTATTCAAGAAGAGAATATCGAAGATGAATCTGAAAAATTGATAGAAAAGCCGTTACTAGAAGAACCTACCATTACTCAAACTATCGATAATGAAAACAACGATAATAGCCAATCTAAAATAAACGATACAATAACCGAAACGATTATCGCTGAGGAGGAGCAAACTCCAATTAGTTCCGATAGTACAGAAGCACCTAATGTGGATAATGAAAATACAAATGAAGAAACTGCTCAAACAGAAGAAACTACCTCTACCACAAATGACGATCAGCAATCATCAATAACCCAGTTTTTCAATAGTATTTTCAAATTCGTAAAGAAACTGTTCAAATGGTGGTAATTTATGTATAATGCTTAAAAATTTGTTATTGAGGAATATTTTATGAATATTAAAGAATACTTTACCTATAAAAAAATAATACAATCTTTCCTAGTAATTATGTTAGGCGTATTCTGTTATGCATTTGCTGGAAGTGTTGTATCTATAGACGATGATGTTATCCCTTTATCTTCTGGAAATATTGAGGCAATGTTTTATATTGAAGATCCTGAATCAGGTAGTGTAACTTGTATTGGTGATGGGCTTATTAACACAACTAATCCAATAATAAATGATTCTGCAATTGTAAGTAATCACATTATTTCAAGTCCCACTTATAGTTCAATTATAGGTAATGATTTGGATATTTCTTGGAATTCTATACAATTAAATGATGAAGAATATCAAGTTATTGGAACAATATTTGATTTAAATAAATCACCCAATGATGCTTTTCCCCATGAATGGGCTGACACATCCACATTCTTAAATCAAGCAAGTATTATAGAAAATTCCATTCACACTTCAAAAACCCTGTATTTTGCAAGTGATGGTAATGATAATAATTCTGGCTTGGATTCGTCTCATCCCAAAAAAACTCCAACTGATTATTTAAGGAATGGAGATTGTACGCTGCTTTTTAAGAGTGGAGATATTATTTACACAAAATATAATCTTGTAATTGGTACTAATACTATTATTTCTACATATGGAGGTTCAGAAAGAGCAACAATAAGTTCAGTAACTAACAATTCCAATCCTTTTTCAATTTATGACATAAATAATAATATTTACGCTGCCAAAATTGATTCATTAACTAAGCTGCACTATAATGTGGCATGGATAAAATTACAAGATAGTAGCACCATTAACTGGCACAAGGTGTTTTCATACGATGAACTAAAAAATGATAATGATTTCTATTCCGATGAACTGAATCAAACAATATATTTAAAATCCTCATCAGATATTACTAACAAATCCTTTGAATTTTCAAGCGCAGCGGGTGGTCTTTATGCTAAAGATGGAGCAAATCTTTTGTGTGAAAACATAGAACTAGTTGGTGGAGTTTTCGGAATTAATATCACTCATTGGGACAACCTCGTTTTAAAAAATTGCTTTGTTCACTATATAGGTGGCAGGGTTGCTTACAGCGCAAATGGTAGCCCATATCGTTATGGTAATGGAATTCAAATTTGGGCAGATAATACCCAAAATATATATGTATATAATAATATTGTATCAGATTGTTTTGATGCCGGCATAACACCTCAAATTACAGGCACACATACTGCTCCATCAACAAATATTTTTATTTTTGATAACTATATTGATAATTGTATGTACTGTATAGAATGTTTTCAGCAGGGTAATTCTGCGTCTTTATCAAATGTCCATGTGGACAACAATATTCTTTCAAGAGCAAATGACATCACAAGCGGATATCGCTATGCAAACAATAATTATTCGGCCTTAATATGCTTATGGGATAGTAAAGATTCTGACTCATGTTTTTATATAAACAATAATTTTGGAATTGATACATCAGAACACGCTTATTCTTTTTATAATGTATCTCCTGAAGGTGTCTATAATTTTTCTGATAACACAATGATTGTTAGTAATAAATCTACGGTTAACAGTGCTATAAAAAATATTCAATTTTATTCTGGTGACACTGACGATATAATGCTTTTAGATGCCGATGAACCGTTATATAAAGATTATTATGAATTTTATTTAGAAAATACTGCCAATTATGATGAATCATCCAATTATGAATAATCTAGAATAAACAATGACTCATCCATACCTTATAAATATAGGCTCACCCAATGGTATTACAATTATTTACCTAACATTATGATTGTCAATCAAAAAGTAACACACTTTCAGATTGACAATCATATTTTTGTTAAATTATCATAGCGAATTTACTTTTTTCTTATTACAAATTTTATTATTGAATACATTTTTTTTAAAGATTCAATAGAATACCATTTTATTCTATACCACCACTTACTTTCCTTGTATGAATTGTAATAATCTAGAGAATCAATATTCTCATATATATTATTCCGCCCAATTGGTCTTGATGAAGGCACTATAATATTGCTTTTTATATATAAGTAATCTTCCTCTTTTATCTTTTCAAAATATACCTTATCTTTTATTAATTCAAATACTCTTCTTCCTTTATTTGAATTAACAATAACTAAACTAAGACCAAGCTTATTATTTTTCTCAGGTGCCACTTTATCTATCTCAAAAAAATCTCCTATTGAAAAATCTGCAGGCCTATAAAAAAGAGAGTTTTGGTATAAACACTTATAACAACTTTCTCTATATGTTTCTCCACGTATAAACGCTGCAAAATATGGGTCTAATATTCCTCTAACATACTTTTTTTTTGCTTTGCCTATAAATATAATCTTTGTATTCCTAGCTGTCCATCCAGATGATTCTTTATCTCTAAATATAACGTTTTTTAATTCATCATTAAATTTTCTAGTTCTATAATCACAATATGCGTGAAACAACTTTCTGCTAGGTACACCATGACATATAATATCTACAGTTATAAGATTTTCATACTCTTTACCTAAAAAAGAATTTAATCCCGCTATTTGACATGCTGTGCCGGTATATAAGACATTTACGCCATCTTCTAACAGCTTTTTTACGTCTTTATAGGAATCCTTTGTATCACTTTCTACATACTTTGATCCTTGTAAATCTTTTAAATCTTCTTTTTTAACAACTTTTTTTTGGTAAACATTTAATTGTTCATCATATGCTGCTCCAAACACTACACCATTCGAATCGATTATTTCATCACCTATTGCTCTAAAAAATCCTCCACTAGTGCTCTTTTTTAAAACCTTAGTATCTTTATTTTGTACTAAATAACTAGTTTTATCCTGTCTAAAAGGTGAGTGAGTTATGATGGGACATTTCTTCCTACATACTCCACATTCTATACAATTTCCATTAATATTGGGATATAGAAATCCTTCCTCATTTTCAACCATATCTATAGCATTTTTTGGACACGATAGCTCGCAGGCCCTACATGACAGACAGTCATTATGATTAACTGTTATGATTGAATTCAATATATTCCCCTCCTCATTCAATAAAATAGAATCTAACTCCTACTTTTTTTCAATTCTTTCAATAAACACTCCCTAGAATAATTAATTTTGTTCTGTAAAATCCTATCAACCTTTTCATAATCAATATATGATACATCAAATTTCTCTGAATTATACTTAAGTAGATTTTTTTCAATACCTAACATCTCTGTTAAATTTTTTACTCTTGAATTCTGAGAACATCTATTATTATCGTCAAATCTTGATAAGATATACACCTGCTTATGAAAAATAATAGCAAAAGCAGCTACGTGAAAAGAATCAGTAAATACTACAGTTGCATCTACTATATACCCAAGAAAATCCCCTACAGACTCTACATTTATATAATTACCACATTGTTTATTTACATGGTTTGGCATTGCACATATAAAATCACTCTTATTGGCCTTAGCAAAATCTGAGACACAATTAATATGTTTTTCATTTTTACTCAAAAAATAAGAATAAACATAATCCTTGTGCGATATTCTATTAGCAAATTTAATCCACTTATCTCTGTCGATAAGAAAAACTGGATCTACAAACAATTCTGGAGTCATTCCAACTATTTCTTCAATGATATTAATTCCTGTCTTTTCTCTAACTGATAATAATGAAAAATTTCTTAATAATTCCTTATACAATTCATGTTTTATTTTTGGTATTTCATCAACACCAAAACTAGGCGCATATGCTATCTTTATTTTTTCTTTATTTACAAAAGGCAAAAAATATGTGCTATCATAATTATTAGGATTCCATATTTGATCGCTACCACAAATAAAACAATCAAATTCATTATTTAAGTTATATAACATCACTTCCTCAGTAATTGGTTCTGTAAACTCTGCATTCTTCCATAAAAACTCATGAATATTTTTTCTTCTGTATATCTCATTGTTTCCAAAAAAGAAATGTTTCATTTTTACAAACATATTTCTTTTTTTTGATTTTAAATATTCTGTAATGGTTCTTTTTTCACATAAACCTTTATAATCTATTAACGAAACATCATAACCCATATCTCGTAAAAAAGCTTGAAGAGCATATGCTTGCAGTCCCGTTCCAAAATTAGATGTATTAGTCCATGTAATTATTGCTATTTTCATCATAATCTCCGTTTTTTGCTGTTAATATTACTCATTCCATGTATACAAATAAGTAATTTATCTTTTAAAAGTGTATCTATTTTCTTCTTATTTTACTTATTGCTTTATATATTATACTTAATGCAATTTCATTTTTAAAAAGTATTAAAAGCAACAAATATGTCATACCACTAACAACCATAGTTATTACCAAACTCATCAGATTTCCTATATCTAAACCATGAATTATCACAGATATAATTACAATGCTTACACATCCACATATTGATTGCAATGTATTTTTACTTATCATTTTGATATCGATATAGTTCTTAAATTCCCTATTAATAGCTATTGCAAATACTGGTACAAATAATTCAGAAACAGCTGTAGTAAAAGCAGCTCCATTTTGAGCATATCTAGGTATTAATACAAGGTTTAATCCAACATTAATAATTGCGCTCAATACTGTAGCATAAACATTATTTTTTTCTTTTCCTAATGGAATATTCAAACAATATGTCACTGCGCCACCACAAATAGCCCCTATAAGAGCAATACATAAAATCTGTAATGTTACAGCAGATTTATAATATTCGCTTCCCCCCATAAAATAAACCACATATTCAGCTACACATATGAGGCCTGTACTTGCAGGGAAAAGTATTATAATTAAATTTGAAATCAACTTGGAATATGTTTGTCTAACCTGTTTTATATCTCCCTGTCCAAGATAGTAAGATATTCTAGGTATTGCAACAGAATATAATGCAACAAGTATCCTCTTGACTACGTTATATATTTTAACTGCTGCCGAATACAATCCAACCGCCGTATCCCCCGAAATATATCCTAACATCGTTGTATCTGCACTAACATATATTGAAGTTGCTACGCTATTTGCAAAAAGATACATAATAGGCTTAAAATGTTTTCCTAAATTTAGCCTCCTAGTAAGTTTTACCTTAACGATTTTCCGGCAATACCACCAGTTCATTACACATATAACAGCATTTGTAATTACAGTCAGCATAGCATATTTAATATAATCATTTTCGTTACGAACTAGCAAAAATAATAATACAAGACTAACTAAATGTGTTATTATGCTCCTCACAGTTATATATAGATAATCTTCATATATTGTATTAATCCATTCGATTCCTAACGTTGTAAAACCTATTGATAAACTTAATATGCCTATCAATAAAGCATAATCCTTTAACGTCGGCAAAACAAATACACATACACCTAGTAGTATATATGCCACTAGTGTGGAATATAAATTAATCGTAAAAAGTTCACTGACTAATCTCTCTATTTTTTCTTTATCATCTCTAACTTTAGCACCTTCTCTTACTGCATAAGATGTTATTCCTAAAGCTGCAATTAAAATAAAATAACTTACTATAGAATTAGAATAATCTACCTTTCCAATTCCATTAGCATGTAAAATTCGAAATGCATATGGATAAGTTATAAGTGGAAAGACTATAGAAAGTCCACTTTTTACAGCATTTAAAAATGCATTTACTCCTAATGATTTATATTTCTTTTTCATTTATTCCTTCTTTACTTTTTTTCCATATATATTCACTAATTGCTATATAAAATGAAGCAACTAATACTCTTTGTACATCAAACGCATTTAGAGAAAAAACTGTGCTTATGACATATGAAGTAATACCTATTACAAATACCTTTCCCCGCATATTTTTAAGATTCATTGAAATATATATTAATCTACCAAGAAATATAAGGTATATTATAAGTCCAAGAAGTCCTTGCCTAAATACTTGGCCCAATATTCCTAAATCATCATAATGATATATTCCCAGAGGTCCCGAAGCAATATATTTTAGATAATCAGTATTTCTCATAATCCACCCCATTCCAAATAGCGGATGTCTAAAAAGGTAAGATGAATAATAATTAATAGCACCAATTCGTGCCAATGTAGATGCATAATGCTCATTAATACTAGGATCCGCACTAAAACTATTTAAAACCATTTCAACCACACCAAGATATAATAGTCCACCTAGGCCACATAGAATCATAACTATTTTCAAATATTTAGTAATTTTGTCCCCACTATGCGATACCCACATAACTATGAAAGCAATAACTAATCCAATTTCAATTGCACGTGTATTTTGTACATAATATTCTGCTAGCATGCATAATAATATTATTACTAATTTTTTTTTATCTAATTCAACTAAAAGGTTGTAAAACAAATAAATAACTAACAATGGAAATAACGCTCCAAATTCAATTCGAATGAATTGTGTTTTTGATGTCAACTCACTAAATTGAATAACTTTAACTCCTACAATGTTATAAATGGTTGCGTCTAAAACAATTATTACATCTCTAATTATTTCCAAACCAAATAATATCTTAAGCGTCCTATCAAAACCAAGTATTTCAAATCCTATTATTAGTAATGCCACTAAGAGGAGTGTTAAATATAAACCAGAATATGCAAAAACATTTGAGAATTTTTGTTTGTATGTATAGACAGAATATATCGTAAGTATAATTTGCGTTATGACAATGTACAAAAAAAATGAACCATAAAATTTGTATTCTTTAAATATCGTCTGAATTCTATCAAAAAAAATCAGTGAACCAAACAATGTTAAAAACCTTACAAGATAGTAGGATAAAAAACCATCGAAAAATCTTGTCCCAGCTAGAATAAACATCTTCGCATCGCATAACAAGACTAACATTAATAATACTTTAATTTTTATATCATCTTTAAATGTTATATACATATATTTTACCTTACAAAAATTCTATATCATTTTTTTTAAAAATCTTTTTATATGAATTAATAAATATGTCACTACATTTATTGCAAAAATCAAATCCACCAACGGTAGCATAAATTGGGGATAATACTGTTTCCATATGTATCTTCTCGAATGAGCTCCGCCCCTATATAAAGACTGTACATCCTGCTTGAATGTTTTTCTATCTTTACTTTGAAGATGGTTATGTTCATATCTAACATCAAGCGCTATCGCTTCAACATAACCGAGTTCTTTAATCTTAATTGCAAGCAAGTTTTCCTCACCATACATGAATAAGTTTTCGTCTAAATAACCAATCTGTTCTATTACATCGGCACGAATCATATAGAAACTTCCATGTATAACTTCTGTATAGTAAAGTCGACAATTATTATCATCTAAAACTATTTTTTTTCTTTTTTTTGCATTATATCTTATAAACTGTCTACGTAAATAATCGAATGTAGTAGGAATACTCCAAGTAGATTGTTCTAGACAATTTTCACCATGCATCCACATTACTGGAGCTATAACAGCTATCTGTTTATTTTCATCAAGATTATCTGCAAGAATTTTCAGCACATTCGAATCCTCAAACAATGTATCCGGATTCATAATTGTGTAGTACTCTATATTCGGAATGTTTTCCTTTAAATACTTCATTCCTATATTGTTTCCTGCTGAATAACCCCTATTTTTTTCACTAGCCAACACATGGCAATTAATGATATGGCCATATTTTTCATTAAGAATTCTATATGAATCATTCGTTGAGGCATTGTCTACAATTACTATTTCAACATCACATTTATCAAGAATATTATCAACACATTTACATGTATCCGCATAATTATTATAATTCAATATTATTGCTGCTATTCTATTCTGCATTATTATCTCTCTATTCTTCTTTTTTGTTGATGTTTAACAAAGAACCTTAATTTATCAGGCTTTGTTAAACTGTTTATAGTTACATATATTGATCAAAATAGTGCATTACAGATATGAAGTAACTTCTTGGAGCCCTTTTCTGATGATTTTTTTCATCTACAGTAACTAACCTCTCAGGTCTACCAGGATCACTAGCCTCTGCCAGGTCCTAAATTCCTTCGTACTGCTTATCCGTAGTAGGGTGCTGCTCATGTTCCCAAATCAGGGTCATTGCCCTATAATAAATACCAACGCAGCTACTAGCTCTACTTTGTTCTCTATATTTTGTCATTCCTGTATTCAGCACCAACTACTGGCGGACGCTTCCTGTTTACAAGTTTCTTTTTGACTAGGCAGCGATTAACTCGCTATTTCTATGGATATCCGTCATCATTTTGAATCTGTCATAATCCATGCCCTTTGTTAATACCGCGTAAAATACGCAAATCAGTTTGCAGCTCACGGCCATCATGGCCTGTCTGCGTTTTAATGGATTCTTAACACGAGTAACATAATAATCATAGATTTCTCTAAACTCATGATTCCTTGCTAGCAATGGCACCATTACTTGATAAAGAATTCTTCTAAGTTTACGTCGCCCTCTTTTACTGAGTCTTGTCTTTCCTTTATGCTTTCCAGAACTGCTTTCCACTAGCTCTAGTCCAGCGTATTTTTGGATTTGTTTCGATGATTTAAAGCGTCTTATATCACCAACTTCAGCCATGACCCTTGCTATTGTAACAACTCCTACTCCTTTAATGGCGAGTAACTTCTCCACATTTGATACTTTTCGGATTGCTTCGTCAAGTACCTTATTTATGGCTTCTAATTGTTAAGCCCATAAACGATGCTCCTCGAGCAACATAAAGAACTCGCTTCTAGCTCCGTCCCTAAATTGAAGGAATTGAACCCTTCTAAGTCATTATGAAATATAAATACTGTTCTTGTTAACTCACCTCCTCGGTTGTCAATGCTCTAGCGTAGTGAGTTTGGCTTCCTATATCTACACCAATGACTAGTGTCTCATTTGTTACTTGTTCGATTTTTTCATTCTGTGTATAATTCATTTGGAACCTCCAGTGTTTTGATTGATTTGTTACATCCGCCAAGATGCATCTCAATCTTACCTTGAGGTTCTTTTTTATTCAATTAGTGTTATTTATGAATTACAGGAACGTTCCTAATTAAATTCTGATTATATTAACTTCAAGTGTAATTAATTATATTCTTCTAGAAATAGTAAAATATTTTTCTTGTAATATCTTGGCAGATTCTTTCACATCATAACCAGCATTTAAAACACTTAGGTACATATTCTTTCTTTGATTGATACAATTCGTTTTTGATAATATTACTTTCGCCCAATAGCTAGGTGATTCTCTTAAATCTACCTGTTCAAATAAATCACTCACCTTAGCTTCTATCGGTACAGTAGATGCACAGATGGTTGGTAATCCTGATGCTTGAGCTTCAACTGCAACCATACCAAGCCCCTCAAATAAAGATGGGAACACAAAAACATCCATTGCATTCATCAGCTTATGAACCTCATGACTTGTACCAACAAATATTACTTTATTCTCTATATTTAAAGCTTTAACTTTATCAAATATTCGCTGTTCATATTCCCCTGTTCCTATCAAAAGCAGAACTGCATTTGGATTTATTTTTTGAACTTCGTAAAAAATATCAATCAAAAAGTCGTGATTCTTTTGCTCAACAAAACGTCCAACATGACCAATAACGAATTTATCAGCTAAATTATATTGAGCTCTAATTTCCTGCCTAGTCTTTGCATCAAATACATACTTATCCGCAACAATTCCATTCTTAAGAATCAAAACTTCTTTTTCTTTCATAATTCTTTTTGGAAACATAAACTCTGCCGCTGACCTAGAACAAGCTATGTAATAATCGACAAACCATGGAATCAAGAATTTAAAAAATGGCATAAGTAAATTTCTTATTTTATTTGCATCTTTTTCAAAATTATCATTATGCGAATGCATAATAACAGTTTTTACGCCTCCTAATTTAGCCGAAATTGCTATTATTACATCATAAGGTGATGATGCATCAATATGCATAATATCAACATCATTCTGCTTTAATGCCTTACCAACACAGATTATTTTTGAATAAAACTTTTTCAATGCCCCCATTTTCTCTGTATCAACGATTATTTTTTTACATCCAGATTTTTTTACCTTTTCTTCATAAAACTCTGTTTTATCTCTAAACATTAAGTAGCTATATTGTATTTTGTCATGATCCATTAAATCATACATCGATATAGTGAGAGTAGAAATACCTCCCGCCCCCATTGGAATCATATGTGCAACATGAATAGGTTCCTTTATCATTTTCTACCCCTTCTTAAAACATTAAAATATAATGGTTTTATTTTTTCAATCACATAATCTACTATTGTAATTTCTATTCTACTAATTATTGTCTTTTCAAATCCTATATTCTCTAAATCTTTATAAAAGAATCTACGCTTTTCATTATAAGAAATAGACTTACTTTCCATGCCACCGGAATACTCAAACATTTTTGTCATAGATGCATTATACAATTCAATATTATCTATTGAGTTTATTAAATCAAATGCTTTTTTACTTCTACAAATTATATTTGAGCATCCTTTATTATCATCACTATAAAGACCGTCTGTAACATAATTTGCGTTCCAACTATCAAAAATAGTGAAATCCGAACTTCTTTCTATGTCCTTAAAATTACATTTATAGCAAGATGGTCGAGAGCATATATCATTATGGAAAGCTTTCATGTACAAATCCACCCTATTACTTCCGGTGTATCTTTTTCCATTTTTAAACTGTATAGTTAACGTACCATTATGATACCCATATGTCTTGGCCCTACAATTAACCCTATCTATTTGCGATTTGTATCTATTTTCTTGCCATTCTAAGTATTTTTTCCACAACTTTGGACTAGGTATACTTCTACATACCATGTCAATTGTAATTAAACCAGTATATTCCTGGCCTAAAAATGATTTTAATCCAGCCACTTGACAAGGCGTACCAGTGAATACAACATTTTTACCGCTTTCCAAATCATTTTTAACTAAATTAAAAGTATCTCCTACATATGATTGAGCATATTTAGACCCACAAAATAGCAACGCATCTTTCTTAGTAGTTATTCTGGCATGCACTGGCATAAACCCCGAATCATAAATCACACCATATGCTACACCATTAAGCTTTTCTATAACATACTCATTTATAGCACCAACTATTCCACCAGACGTACTTATTGCTCGCTCACTATCGCATTTATTAATTCCAACATATGATACTATTTCATTTTTCTGAATATTTTTATTAACTATTGGACACTTCGCTTCACACAAACCACAATTAATGCAGTTTAACTCATCCACAATAGGATATAGAAACCCTTCTTCATCGCTTTTCATTTTTATACATTGCTTAGGGCAAACATTATAGCACGCACTACACCCACAACAATTTTCTTTATCTAATACTTTTATCATAATTATAATCTCTTAATTACCAAAAGCTCTCTCTAAATAGTTATTTGTAGCTTTCATTTCTTTGGCTAAACATATTTCTACAATTCTGTAATCTATATCTTCCTTTATAAATCTTATATCACCACTATATCTTCTGTCAGTAACCCTCAGATTAGTACAAAGCGAATCTATACGTGAATTCTTAGACACCTTAGAAGCATCACTATATCGATTAAAAATCATAAACTTCTTTCTATTTATAATTGAGAAACATGTACCATGGAAGGAATCAGTACATACATATTCTGCCCCTCTTATAAGATTTAAGAACTTATCTGGTGCAACATCATATGGTGCATAATCTCCAAAATTCTCATCTGTCTCAACATATTGATCAAGATGTCTTAATGCTACAATCTTTAATCCTGTTTCTCTTGCAAGTTTTTTTACTTCTTCTCTGTATGCAGGATTTTCTCCCAAGAAATAAGCGAAAATATATGGTTCATCATATATTTTCTCGACAGGTATATATTCATCCCATTGTTCTTTGCTTAAAGAAAATACTGGATCTAAAACTGTAGGCACATCCCTTCCGGTAAGTTCCTTAACAATTTCTCTTCCTCGATTTTCACGCATACTTACATACTCAATTCGATTAATAAACTGAGCTGTACGCTTCTTTTGATACCATGGAATCTGTCCTACACCAAAGCTGGATGCATAAGATATCTTTTTAATATCATCTGGTACAAACATCAGATTATAAAAATTGGTAGGCAATCCTGCAGGTGACCATAATTGATCACTTCCAGTTATTACTGCATCATATTTTCTAGCATCCTTACACAAATTAGCATATCCAACACTTGGCTCTGCTAGTTTAGTGAATTTTTCATCTCTAAACTTGTGAAATGCTTCCATTCTAATTGCATCATTTTTTGCAAATTCAGGATGCTTCTTCATACCCATTTTTTTATTTAATGCCTCTTTTTTATCCTTCAACAATACACTATTGAAAAGACGTGGTATGAACTTTATTTTCTGTGGAATTGAATACTTCTTTTCATATCTAATTAATTCGTAATCTATCCCACGATTTTCAAGCATTTTGGTGGTAGCAAATGCCTGAAGCATACCACCATAATTTTCATGAAAATATTTAATACAAACACCTACCATTGATGTCTTTCTCCAATCCAATAAATTATTTACCCATCTGTGCTGCAATATCAGCATCTACAATCTCTTCACCAGTCTTATCCTTAAGCTGTTCCATAGAAGCTGCTGATAGACCGTTATTTACTGTTGCACACATATCACATGTACTGCACTTATCAAGGTCTTCCTTTGTAACCTTGCCATCACGAAGGTCGCGAACAATCTTGTTTTCGTACATGCTATACTTCTTCTTTGTCCAGAACTTAGCCTTGTGACGAATTACCCACCAAAGTGGTACCCAGATATACTTGTGCATTGCAGGTGATACAGAACCAATCATCCAGCAATCTCTATCACAGCATCTAACCCTTGAACGTACCTGCTCTGCCTCTGGAGAATTCCAAAGCTCATCCCATGACTGCTCGTTAAGGTTACCCATAACCTCTTTATCTTTTGTACCATTACATGGCATTACATCACCATATGGATCGATAAAGAATGTATCAAATGACATATCGCATGGAAGAAGTCTCTTCTGTCCATAGATATAGTTGATAAGTCCATGGTTAAAGTAAGCTCTGAACCACTTCTTAGGGCTCTTGCTAGCAAGTAGCTCGTTGACAAGGTTCTCGAAGTTCTGAGCTACCATTGGACGATCCTTGATAATATTCTTAGCTTCAACGAAATAGAAACTGTTGTGAAGAGATGCTGTTGCGAACTCCATTCCCATCTCATCAGAAAGCTGATAAAGAGGTACAAGATCAGGTGCATTCATATCCTGAACTGTCATACCAAATCCAACATCCTTCATACCCATCTCGCGAAGCTTCTTAAGTGTCTGGTAACCTCTCTGGAAACCATTATCAAGACCACGAATCTTGTTATTTGTCTCCTCAAGACCTTCAATAGAAATTCGAATACCAATCTGTGGAAACTCCTTACAAAGATCTACAATACGATCTGTAAAGAAACCATTTGTAGAAATAACAATACGGTCTGACTTCTTATAAAGCTCACGAACGATATCCTTTATATCTGTTCTGATGAAAGGCTCTCCACCTGTGATGTTTGTGAAATACATCTTAGGAAGCTTCTTGATTGTCTCAATTGAAATCTCTTCCTCAGGCTTACTTGGTGCCTTATATCTGTTACACATTGAGCAACGTGCGTTGCATCTGTATGTTACAATTACGGTTCCGTTTAATTTCTTCTCTGCCATTTTATTGCTCCTTTATCCCTCATATATTTTCATTATCTTTTCTAAATACTCATCAATAGTATCAAAGCTCAATTCCTTACATGCATCATGCATAGCCTTTGCCTTGGCGTCATCCTGCCAAATGCTGTGAATTGCATCACAAAGTTGATCCACATCTCCGCTCTCATACAGAAGGCCTGTCTTGCCTACCTGGATAAGCTCTGGAATACCACCGATATTTGCACCGATAACAGGTGTACCATACATCTGCGATTCCATTACTGAGAATGGGCAGTTTTCATACCATTCTGATGAATAAACAGACATCTTGGCCTTGCGAATCAGGTTCGCCAAATCGTCTCCGCTCTGAAAACCTACATTCTTAATATTATCAACGCCCTTAAGCAAATCTTCCAATGGTCCCTTGCCAGCGAAGATGAAGTTGACCTCAGGCATTCTCTTGGCCGCTTCAATCAATGTGCGGATACCCTTTTCCTCGGAATATCTTCCGAAATAGAGCACGTAGTCTTCCTTTTCAGCCTCTACCCAAGGGATAGCCTCTATAAAATTATGAATTGCAACTGTCTTTGGAGCAAACAATGGATTCGCATCAAGCTTGCTCTTCATAAACTGACTACAGCAAATAAATGTATCAATATATTTATATGTACCCTTTAGCTTCCAGAATGTAGCCTCTAGTGTACCGATAAAGCTCTTAGCGGTGCTGCCGTGGATGCATTTACCCTTAGTACAATTCATGAACTTTCCGCTCAGGCACTTCTCGCAGTTCTCATGTGTGTTAGGATTGTTACACATGTGATTAGGACAAACCAGCTGATAATCATGGGCTGTAAATACTATCTTGCAAGCATGTCCTGTCTGCTTTCTCCATTTAACTATTTCCAAAATCATGGATGGTGTTAACTGATAATTGAAATTATTAAGATGTACAACATCTGGCTTAAAATCATCTAAGACAAGTCTAATCTTTTGCCTAGCCTCTTTAGAATAAATAGTCTTAAGAGGATAGGTAAGCTTCTCCAGCTTGCTGGCATCATGGAAATCCATGTCAGATGTATATGCATCAACTGCATTACCTACACATCTTCCTTCATGCTCCATTCCAAAATACTGTACCTCATGGCCCTTAGCCACAAGAGCTTCACCTAGCTTAAAAATATATGTCTCAGACCCGCCATTTGGGTACAAGAATTTATTTACAATAAGAACTTTCATCTACTACTCCCTCTATTTTTCTTCGATGGCCTAAAAAATGGCCATCTTGCAGAAGTATACATCATTCTAGAGTTGTTGACAATTGCTTACTGATTAAAAAAACTTACATTTTTTACTTATTTATATGTAACTTTTCACTAAACGTACACAAAACAAAATAGCCAGAGCACACCTTGCGGCGTGCCCTGGCCAAACACAGTTCTTATTTACCAAATATATAATCATCCGATACCTTTACTATAACTACGCCATCCTTCTCGATTATTGAGCCCTCTTCAGGATAAGCAGGCATATCATCAAGTATTCCTGAATCATATAGTTCTAAATATTTTTCATTATCAACTATTTCCAAATCAAGTCCTATATCATCCAAAAGACCTATGTATGATTTGTGCACCATATCAGGCTTTGTCTGCATAGTTCCAAACTTTGCATAAGGACTAGCCATATCATACAATTCGTTCTTCTTAAAAAGTTCATTAGCTGATATGTTTCCAAAAAACGCGTATTTATAGTCGTCTGAAAGCATATGCTCCTGATTAAGTGTAACAGCAATGTTATTCATAATCATGTTAGATGTAGTACTACCTTGTGACATAGCATCTATATCAGCACCTACAGCGAAGATATTTCCATATAGTAGAATGGCCCCAATTGTTGGAATTGCGCACTTGCGAATAATACCAATCTCATCGATGAAACACATTACTAATGGCAATACCATTGCCATAGGCACCGTCATCTGCATCATGATGGTCTTCATACTAGGTGCAAGAATTATTGCTATATTGGCGCCTACTGGGATAAGCAACCATAGTAATATATAAATCGCAACATTCTTAGGCTGCTTTGAAAGCTTCTTTATTCCTGAAACTAGTAATATAACTGATAACGCAAATGCAATTAAGGCTCGTATTGGTGCTAAAACATAATTTCCCTGGGTAAATGAAAAATAACTAGACCACCCAGTATATATAACACTAAGTGCATTAGGAATTCCAAGAACCATACTAAATACAGAAACTGAATCTGCACCATTATAGCTAGAAGCAGATATATGGCGAGCCATCATACATACAGTCCAAGCAATTTTATATAGAATGCAACTGATTACAAATACTACTGCTGATATTTTGAGAACGCCTACACAGTTATCATTATCCTCATTATATATGAGTTTCATCATATTCAAGATAACCAAAACAGCGAATACACCTAATCCAACTTGATAAATTCCTGTGCTCAGTACTAGAATTGCAATTGCTATTACTATATTTCTAATTTTGTCTTTCTTTTCATCTGATTCTTTTAATACAAAATATACTGACAAAACCGATAGCAACACACCAAGGCAATAGTTAGCTGATGTAAATCTATATGCAAGAATACAACATGTACTTGTACAGCAGGTAATCAGCATTGCATATACATAATACGACTTACGCATATCCATAAACATAGATATTGAAATATATGCTGCCATAGACAAAAACAACAATGCCAGCAATGTAGAGAATGGCTCAGCACCATATCCCAATCTTGCTTTGTCAAGAAACAGCAATGCCCATCTGCCTGAACCCAATTCTATATTACCAGCTTGATAATATGTTGATGCCCACAGTCCATCTACAGAATTAGTAAGCCCTTTAGCAATAAACGGTAAATAACATAGGGCTGAAATAATCCATGTGATTAACACTGGCTTATAAACTTTTCTTATCATCTCTTCCATTACTCTTATGCTCCTCTTTTATTTATTTTCGCCAGTTTTTAATTATAAACATATTGCTTGGGCAATACAATAAAAATAGCCAGGTCACACCCTTGGTACGACTTGGCTATCCAATACTCTCCCTGTAATCCCCATAGGCTTCCTTTAATTCTTCATCACTTAATAATGCAAACATATAATCTTCAACCTCCCTCCTGTGTTCAGAAAGGTATCTTACTAATTTACCTTGTTCAATGCAGATGCTAATTGTTGCCTGTATAGCTCACCCCTGCATCAAGCTAAATGGTCTGATGTCTGCCATATCTACAACTTTACCAGATACCTTCAGCTTATCTAAATCAAACTGATTCTGAATATTAAGCCAAAACTGTGGTGTAGTTCCAAAATACCTAGCGAATCTCATTGCAGTGTCTGCTGTAATCCTTCTCTTGCCACTTATGATATCGCTAATCCTAGATTGAGGAATATGCACCTCTTTTGCAAGTCTATATGCTGTGATATTCATAGGTTCAAGGAATTCTTCTCGTAAAATTTCTCCTGGTGATGTAGGTTCTAAACTCATCATACTATAGGTCCTCCTTAGTGATAATCGCAAATATCTTCAATGATTACATTCCCATTATTCCAATAAAAGCAAATTCTATACCGATCATTAATCCTAATACTATGTTGGCCATCACGATTACCTGACAGTTCCTCAAGATGATTGGATGGTGGTATTCTAAAATCGTTTATACTTTCAACTGCATTAAGCATAACAAGCTTTCTTCTCGCCGTCTTTTGTATATCATGTGGTAGTTTTGTTGAGAATTTCATATTCCATATTTTTTCAGCTTCTTTATCACGCCATCTCTCTTAGACAAAAAAA
>JAGBJE010000250.1 GCA_017934625.1 Pseudobutyrivibrio sp.
GCAACAGCAGGTTCTTCAAATTATAGTTCAACAGCTCCAACTACTAAAGGAGCATATGTGGCACGAATTACTGCAGGCACAGTTACTGCATTAGTTTCATATGAAATAGGAAATCCACCAAAAGCAGCACCATCTGCAGATGTTGCCCGTACAGCTGCTCAAATCAGCTATATAAATGAGGCAGTTACACCAGACGGCGTTGAGATTTCATCTTCAGATGAGACGTATGTCCCAGTTACCTCATTAACTTCTGTTTTAGATGAAAGTAGCACTCCTAAAATTTACGTACGTTATCCAGCGGATAATGATTATGGACCAAGTGCTTGGGTGGAAGTTGCTTTAACACCTAGACCATCCGCACCTGGAGGAATAAGTATAGTAAATGCCTCTAGTGATACTGCCCAAGATGGAATGATTGATGGTACTACTACCGCAATGGAATATAAAGAAGCAGGAGATTCAAGTTATAGACCAGCATCTGATGGAAGCACATTGGTTGCTCCAGGAACATACATGGTCAGAACTAAAGCAGCAGATGACACTCCGGCGAGTGTTCCTTTCCAGGTAGTGATTCAGGCCAAGACTAATCAGGAACCTCCTAGTACATCTGGAATATCAGTTATAAATACAACAGGAAATGATTCTAATGGAAAGATTTCTGGATTAGCTGCAGGAATGGAATACTCTGTAGATGGTGGAAATACATGGCAAACGGTAGTAGGAACAGAGTTGAATAACATTCAGGCGGGAGAATATTTGATACGATATCCTGGTAATGCTACAAAAAATCCTAGTAAACCAGTGTCTATTGTTGTACAAGTGTATATCGTGCTCGATAACTCGACAGAGTTGGTAATTAATAAGGGAGAGCAGGAAGTTACCACACCTGAAATAGGTGATACTCTCACTGTGGAATGTCCTGCGCCAGGTTTATCTTACCAGTGGTTAAGAGACGGGGAAGTAATTTCAGGAGCAACAGGAACATCCTATACAGCTACAGTAGATGATATAGGAAAAGCATTAAGTGTAAAAGTAACTCAGGTAGAAGATCGATTTGGAGACCCTATCTCGGGATATACTAAGACATCAGAGCCAACGCAACCAGTAGCTAAACAGGAACAGGCAGCACCATCAACAGCTACGCTTACACCTTCAAGTACAACTCGTGATGCTGCTGAAGGAACAATCAACGGTGTTACTACAGATATGGAATATTCGCCTGATGGTGGAGATACTTGGATAAGTATAACAGAGAGTCCGCTGACTGGTCTCAAGCCAGGCGTGTATCTGATTCGATATGCTGGTGATGAAACCAAGCTCCCAAGTGAAGCTGTTGTAGTTGTCATAGAAGACAGTACACCTGAAGTGGTAGTGGAAACAGGAACAATAAAAGTTACAGCAGAGAAAGACACACCTGATGTTCCTAATACACCAGTTTACATTACAATCAAGAAAGGAAACGAGGTTGTATTCCATGAGAAAATTGGAACCTTAGGAGTGGGGGAACTATCCTTTGAGTTCCCAGAGTTGGAAATAGGAAGCTATACAGTTATCTGTAAAGCTGATGATGGAAATTTCACGGAAACACAACTTCTAAATGTTGTTTCTGGAAAGCAGACAACGGCAAGTTTTAGAGTTCTTAAGGGCGAAATTAAGACGGTAGTTGAAGTTGTAGGTGATACACCTCCAGTTGCGGTAGATGGATTACGCGGCTTACTGACTGAAGAAGAAAAAGATTTGGCTGCAACTACAGATGGATACAAGGTCGAGATTAAATTAATTGCTGATGAGAAAAAGGAGTCAGAGGCAGCAGGTTCTGAAAATATAAAGGAAAAGCTTGAAGGAAATCAGAAATTAGATCAGTTATTTGATTTCTCATTGACCAAGACAATAACAAATGGAGGAAGTCCATCATCCACAGAAATTAAAGATGCTACCAGTATTCTTGAGATTGCAATACCATATGACCTGGCTAAGAACAAAATCCTTTCAATGTTCAGATTCCATGATAATATTGTTGAAACTCTCAAGAATGATGAATCAAAACAGGAAGGAACCTTCTTCTACGATGCATTAACAAAATTTATCCATCTGTTCTCTAGCAAGTTCTCGACTTATGCAATTGCAACAGAGGATACAACAGTTCCGAGCAGTGGAGGCTCAGATAATAGCAGTTCAGATGGACAGGTAAAGACTATACCGGTTTACAGACTGTACAATACAAAGATTGGTGATCACCTCTATACAACCAACAAGGGTGAGCGTGACATTCTTCTTACAGAAAAAGCCGCTGAAGGTTGGACAGATGAAGGTATTGCTTGGCAGGCAGCTGTTAAGTCAGATAAGCCTGTATATCGACTGTTTGATGTAAAGGGAAAAGCAGGACATTTCTTCACAGCAGACATAACTATTCGAGATCAGTACATTGCAAATGGCTGGAGAGACGAGGGTATCGCTTGGTATGCAACCTATACAGGTCGCAAGGTCTACAAGATTACAAATCAGAAGACCGGCAAGTATCACTTCACCACATCCAAGCCAGAACGTGACGTCCTTGAAACAAAAGGATACACCTGTGAGGAAGCTGAGTTTACGGTTTATTAAACTTATACCGATAAAAAACTATGCCGATATTTTCTGAAAGTACTGATGATTGATATAATTATGAATTTTCTGCGACTTTTGACCATTATTAAACTATTTAGGGTAAAATTTTTGTTACGTACAAGTTTAATAATATAAAGGAGGTTCGTTTTGAAAAAAATAGTTAGAAGTCTTACGAGTGCAATAATTATTATGGTGCTTACACTTACTGTATTCAGTAGCAGTACACTAGAGGTTAGTGCTAAAACAGATGATGTAAAACTATCGGCTGATTCTTCGGATTTCGTATTGCTAAGCGATGTGGTTCCTGATGCGATTCAAGAGATTAGGTATTATTCAACTTATAATTTTGTTGGAGATAGAATTGCAGGTTATGAAGAGCCAGTGGCATTACTGACAAAAGAAGCTGCAGTTGCTCTAAAGGGTGTTAGTGATGAGTTGGTACAAAAGGGCTATAGGCTGAAAATATATGATGCATATCGTCCGCAAATGGCTGTTACCAATTTTATGAATTGGGCTTTAGATGTGAATGATGTACGCATGAAGCAATATTTTTATCCAGAATTAGATAAGTCTGTGCTATTTCCACAAGGATATATTGCTGAGCATTCTGGTCACAGCAGAGGCAGCACACTGGATTTGACTCTTTTTGATATGAGAACAGAAAAAGAAGTGGATATGGGTGGAACCTTTGATTATTTTGGCGAGCTTAGCCATCCAGATTATACAGGAATTACCAAGGAGCAGTACGCAAACAGAATGCTTCTTAGAGATGTTATGGTTAGACATGGATTTAATCCTTTGCCAGAGGAATGGTGGCATTTTACCCTGAAAAATGAACCATATAAGGATACATATTTCACATTTCCAGTCTCAACAAAATCTGTAAATTCATCAGCAAATACAACGGGAGCTACGGCTTCAACTACAACCATGTTGGGCCAATCTCCTGATTGGATTACTAAACTGCCACAGGCAAAAACTTCTAATCAAATGCTTGTAGTGGCAAACTATGAAGGTTCTACAGCATGGGTATCTTTGAACGAAAAGGCCGCTGATGGAAAATGGTATCAGATTATGAGCACACCTGGATTTATCGGTAAAAACGGTCTGGGTAAAACTAAGGAAGGTGACGCCAAAACACCTGTAGGAACCTATGGCTTTAACGCTGCATTTGGTATTGCTCCAGATCCAGGCTGCGCTATACCTTATATACAGGTGGGCAACGAACAGTATTGGTCTGGGGATGTTAACCCAGGAATGCAGTACAATAAAATGGTTATGATTAATCAATATCCTAATTTGGATACAGAAAACAGTGAACATATCATTGAATATACACGCCAATATCAATATTGCTTAAATATCAGCTACAATGCTGAGGGTGTACCTGGTATTGGCTCAGCTATATTCCTTCACTGCTTAGGTCCTAACAAGCCATATACTGGTGGTTGCGTGGCAATCCCTGAAAACCAAATGAAAGTGGTAATGCAAAATGTAAAACCAGATTGCACAGTAGTAATTGATACACTTGAGAATCTTGGGGGTTCGTTTAATTAATAGCTATCAGGGTTTCATTAGCAATTTACTGATAAGCCATTATAAAAAGTAAAACTTGGAGTGATAATTACACTAAGATATTTTAAAAAGAACAGTTATCTCAAAAGAGATAACTGTTCTTTTTTGCTTGCTCATTTATTGAAAAATCATCATAGGGTTTGTGGGTTGGTTTCCCTCTTTCCTGGACTTTTTTATTTAACCGTTAGTGTTTTTGGCTCTGAAATTCCACCATTCTTTCCAGTTACGCCTGTAGTGATAACCCAGAAAGTATCCTCATCCGTTCCGTAATTGTAGCTTCCTGGGTAATCAAAATTTTGTAAAAACTCGCATTCATTTAATGAAATCCATTTTTCGCTTCCCTCTGGGCAAATACGGGCATTTTTTATTTCCATCGTTCTAATCTCGCCCGAGGTTTTTGGATTGAAGTTTTCCAGAAACATAGCCACATCTCCAGTAAATGCGATATCCTTAATTCCTAGATCGTACTTGCTTAAGTAGGTCCATTGCTCGGTTTCCAAATCCTGCACCAATTGTTCTACAGTAGTATTTCCGGTTGTTTCGGAAGTGCCACACTGAATTATCATACGATACCATTTTCCAGGCTTCCAATCATAGTCGACGAGTGTATGGGCACCTTCGCCCTCTCCATCGAAGCTGGTGTCCTCATCAGACTCTGGATAAACTCGCGTTGGCGTTATTGTTGTGATGTTTCCGTCTTCATCTTCACAGTAAATATCCCAAAAGGCCATTATTCCAACTTTGGTTTCATCGGCTTCTCGTCGCTGAAGACCGGCATACATACCGATACCGCCTTCGTTCCAGACATTAGTATACTTGTCCTTTAAAGAAGAATAATCCAGGGTGAGATTTACAGGACTGCAGTAGGTTGCAAGGGGAAGGTAATCAGCCTTAATATCTGCAGAATACTTGGTGAATCGTGTGACTTTATCATTTTTTAACCAGCCAGCTATATAAGGAGAACGTTGAGTACTTGTATTATTGCAGGCTTCAATTTCCTCGGCTGTAGGAAGCTCGAGCCTTTCTTCCCAGACAGCAGTATCCACAGACTTTTGGCATGCAGTTAAGAGTAAAGCCGCCGTAAGACAAATAAAAGTAGAATTGAATTTATTCATGATTTATTTCCTCCACAATCGAATTATATTGTTAATATTACTTAGAAACTTTCTATTAATTATTCTCAGTAAATCCATTCTATCAAGTTCTTATGAAACAATTGTGAGGTAATATAATCATTTATTCGTTTGCGCTTTCATGCTTATAAGTAAAAAAGCCTCTACCGTTTGATAGTTAATCTTATCTATCTTACGGTAGAGGGCTTTCTTTTATACTGTGGTACGTTTTAGATTTCCAGGGAAAAGATTTGCCTTAGAAAGAACAGGTCGCAGTGCATTATATAGGACAACTCCTACTACAGCATTTATAACAGCATTAATAATAGTAGCGTAGGTAGTTACAGCTACAAGTGCGCCTATTGCTGCAGTTGCCTTCTCAGCATCTGGTGTTAGTAGCGTGTACCAAACATATTTCAAAGCTGGCTCAAAAACACAATTAAAACCGAGACCTACTATAGATGCAATGATTGACCACTTAAGGATATACGAGCTTTTGTGATTCTCAGAAATCTTGGCTATTTTATGAGCAATGAATCCTACAACAAGCCCTATTACAAGTTTGGTGATAAATGTTCTAGGGGATGATGCTGCATAGCCTGAAAGTATATCTGCAAGTGATAATCCGATAGCGCCAGCCAATCCTCCGTATAAACCGCCGATTAAAAGAGCTCCCAGGACTACAAAAGCATTACCAAGATGTACCTTAGTTCCTGAGGCATTGATGGCTGGAAAAACGGCATAGCCTACATAACACAGGGCAGCCATTAAACCTGAAATTGATAGTTTTGTAATATTGTCGTTTGTCATAGCATTCTCCTTCTAAATCTTTTTGTTTGTAAGAATCCTATAGCAAATCTGACGTTTTGAAAAGTGTTAGATTTAAGATATTTTTAAGGGACAGATTAAATGCTATTTTCAATGTCTTTTAACTTATCTTTATTGATTTTGCCATCAGCAATCATGCTTGAAACCCAGAGTTTGAGGGATTCTACGGTCAAATCTATTTGTTCAAGCTGTTTCTGTATGGCAACAAAATCTTCAATTTCATCATCTGAAATGACCCCATCAGCAGTAATATCTATAAGTCGTTCCTTTTGATTATTAAGAGCATTTAGGGCGGACAGCATGCCAAGAACTATTTCTGGAAGGGATGAAATCTTTACTTCTGGAACAGTTTCCTGCCCGATGCGGCACTCATGTGTGCAGTAGTAGTTGCATAAATCCTGGCGATTATAGGCATTCGCAAGCTCTACAACGTCTTCTGGATATATGGAAACTTTGCCTGTCTCTAATTTTTCAAGTTTACTTTCAGTCATACTTCCAATTAATTCGCTAGCCTGCGCTCTTGTTAGGCCGGCTTCCTCGCGAGCTTTGAAATATATGCTTTTATCTTCTTTGATTGATTTTCTTCCCATAATGTAATCCTCCATTATTTAATTACAAAAGTATCCCTGTCAAAATCGATAATACCTTCATCACGCATTTTTGATAGCTCTCTTGTCATCGCACTTCGATTAACAGATAAATATTCTGCCAACTGGGTGCGGGATAGCGGTGTGATTACATATTTTGATTTTTGCTGTTGTGCCAGCATGGAAATATAAGCAAGTAGCTTGCCTCTAATATTTTCCTTAGACATAATTTCTATCTTATTCATAAAGGAAATACTTTTTCTTCCTAGTAGGTTAAACATGTTTTCTGCAATCTGAGCATGAAAGCTACATGCATTTTCACATGTATGAATAATTTTTGACGCGGCTAAAAACAGTACCTTAGTGTGGCTTGCAGCCTGGAAAGTAACGGATGATTCCGGGATTTTCATTACGGCAAAGTTTTCGCCAAAGAGTTCTCCTTCAGTGACGTATGAAAGCAAAGTAGAATTTCCCCATATATCATTTTTTAGCATGTGAACAGAGCCTGAGAGGACTATGCCAATATATGGCACCTTATCTTTTTCAAGAATAATGGTTTCACCTTTTTCGTATTCACGCTTAAAAGAGTTAATACAATAGAGAAGCCTTGTTAAGTTTTCTTCCGAAATACCCTCAAACAAAGGGATATTCTTATATTCGATTTCTTTTTCCATGAATTGATTATAGTTTCAATCTGTTGCAATTGCAACACACTAAGTTGGTGAATCGGTGTAGATTAAGTCCATCGGTTAGAAACATTAGGAGGTATTATCAATGGAAAATAAGATGTTTTGTTATCAATGTCAGGAGACTGCGGGCTGCAGTGGATGCACTAATGCTGGTGTGTGCGGAAAGACCCCAGAGGTAGCTAATTTGCAGGATATCCTGGATGTAAGCACATCGACGGAGCCTATGGTGAGATAAAGGATTTCTCGGATATTATCGAGCTTGCAAAGACTTGCCCTGCTCCTACTGAAATTGAAACTGGTACAATCACAGGTGGTTTTGCTCACGAGCAGGTATTTGCACTTGCTGATTCAGTGGTAGAGGCAGTTAAAACTGGTGCAATCAAAAAGTTTGTAGTAATGGCTGGTTGTGATGGTAGAGCAAAATCTCGTGAGTATTACACAGAATTTGCAAAGGCTCTTCCAAAGGACACTGTGATTCTTACAGCAGGTTGCGCAAAGTATAAATACAACAAGCTTGACTTAGGAGACATAAATGGAATTCCAAGAGTTCTTGATGCAGGCCAGTGTAATGATTCATATTCACTTGCACTTATTGCTTTAAAGCTTAAAGAAATATTTGGTCTCGACGATATAAATGAGCTTCCAATTGTTTACAATATTTCATGGTACAAGCAGAAAGCTGTAATTGTATTACTTGCACTTCTTTACCTTGGAGTGAAGAATATTCATCTTGGACCTACACTTCCAGCATTTCTTTCACCAAATGTAGCTAATGTACTTGTTGAAAACTTTGGCATAGCTGGAATTACAAATGTAGCAGATGATATTAGTAATCTTATTTAAAGAAAATAGTCGCCACTACTCCTTTTAGGAGTGGTGGCGATTTGTAAATCTTCGTTTCTTAAAAATGAGAAGCTTGTGATTAAGAATTAATTATATATAATGAATACATATACTGAAAACATATTCAGTGAAAAGCAATTCAGCTTGATGCATTGGAGTTTTAATTTGTGAGTATGATTTATTTAATAGCACTTATAATAGGTTTAGTTGCTGTTGTTATACAGATATTTCGGCTTGGTATAAATATTGAGGACCCAGTTAAACGCGCTGGCAGAAGAGGGGAAGAGGTAGCAACTGACATAATTAGCCGGGTATTAACAGATGATGATATTTTGCTTACAAATGTAAGGATATCATTTGAGGGAAGTCGTTCAGAAGTAGATAATCTGATTATTAATTCTCATGGTGTATTTATCATCGAGGCCAAGAATTACGTTGGGGAGTTAGTTGGTGGCTTGGACGATTATGAGTGGAAGAAGTATAAGACCACTCCAGGTGGAGATATCTACTGCAAGACAGTAAAGAATCCTATTAAACAAGTTAAAAGACAGATTTACATACTATCCCATATTTTGAGACAGCATAAACTTGATGTGTGGGTAGATGGATATGTCATTTTACTTGAGAAAAACAGTCCTGTAGATGACGATATGATTCTTGAAAGCTTATCAGATATAGATAAAGCTATTCATGGGCTAGGAAGCAATCATCTTTCTGATAGGGAGATAGATATAATTACAGGTATTTTTGATTGATAATAAAGTAATAGGGCGTATAGACAGTAATATAGCATTATGGTTCAATAGTTATTTACAAATAATTTGTTTGCCTATATAATGTAGACAAGAAAAGGTGCTAGCCGATTGACGGTTGGTCCATTCAGAAAAAGCATTAGTAACCGCTCAGTCTTGCCGGACAGCGGTTACTTTTTTGTTGCACTATCTCGGCCAATTTTGTAGCCGAGTCCAAATGCTGTAAATAATAATCCAGTAATAGCTACAAATTGTGTCAATGTTAACATCAAAAGTAATTCCTCCATAGATATTTCTGCTCTAACACAGATTATTCTAAATAGAGGTCTCAGTCCTCTAGTTGAAGACTAACCGCCAACCCGTTAATGGTAGCACCGATGTATAGTCTAGCAAATCATATATTCATTTACAATCGAACATCACAATTTTTCTTTTAGAGCTTCTAACAGTGATTTGGCAAAGTGTTTATGCCCCTCAATTGAAAAATGAACTCCATCGTAACCCATCTCTATATTCCAGCTTCCAGCATCAATAGCTTTTATGTTGTGAGCCGTGGCCAGTTTCATATAGCCTTCATTCATTTCTACACTACAATCATGATAAAGCTGCATTTCCTGGTCTATGGCATTTATGTATGGTGGAGCTACAAGGATAAATGTAGCAAGGCAGTTCTTAGATACATAGCTTAGGATGCTATCAAGTCTTTGAAGCGTAGCGTCCACGTTTGGATGATTGGTTAGCAAGATATCATTAGTTCCAAGCATCATTACAAAGACATCTTCCCTAGATAGACCTTGGATTACTGTTGTAAAAAGTCCATAGCCAAGTTCTGGAAGCATTCTGCCGTTCATACCTTCCTCAACTATTTCATAACTATCTTTTAGGGCTTCTTTTACATGAGTAGTCCAGCGAACTTCTTCAGGATATCTACCTCCAAGAAAGCCTCTTGGGTCATAGCCGTATGTATTCGAATCTCCAAATAGAATTAGTTTTTTCATAGTTTTAACCTCATTTGATACCAAGTAACATTACCATGTACTGATTCACTTATACCTTCGTTAACAAAGCCAAACTTAGAATAGTAAGGAATAAGCTTTTCTTTGCAGGTCAGGACAAGACCTTCTCGTCCTTGCTTTGTTGCATCTTTTATGGCTTGATTTATGAGTTCTGCAGCATATAAACCATGCGCTTGTTGTAATAATGATAGCAGATATTTAAAGCTTTGGGTTAAGTTCTTTAAAGGAAAAGGATATAGTGACTTAGAAATAAAGCAGGTTGAAAATTATGTGGTATATGTAAGAACCAATGTTGGATTCTGGAAGGTATTTCTTGCAGAGGATAGAGACTATATTTTATTCCACAGGAATGTGTATGAGAAAGAGAAGTCTTTTGATGAGCTTATTATTGGCAGCTACCATAGACAGAGTGATGTTAAAGGGACAAGTTCTATAGAAAGAATTTTTAATTACATCAGAGAGCATGATAAGGCTAAGGTAATTATGGATGAGGACTGGAGAAAGCTTCCTACTAGAACCAAGAAGCAGAAGAAATATTACAAGGCTGCTGAAAGGTGTGATAAGAAAAGACAGGTTAGGAATGTATTTTCACTGTTTGCTCAGTTGGAAGCTGATAACCCTGAAATAAAGAAGAGTTGTTTTGTATAAAGAAAGGATACTCATGATACAATGGGTGAATACTTTGATTGGGTCAATAATATAAATAAAAATCTTGTTAGAAAAAGAGAGAGAGAAGTTTTTAAATATAATAATTCTATATATGATCAGAACTAGGCGGAGCTAAGCTCCGCCATTGCTATTTCATGCTTCTTTTTCTTCGCTATGTTTTTCTAAGAGATATTTAATATCAATGATGGATGGAACAGAATAGTTTTGAGTGATAATAATTTTTAGTAGCCAGAAGGCTAAAACTAAAATGAGTATAGGAATAAGACATGTTACCACTACCATCACTGCCAAGGCACGAATGAGTTGTGATAAATAGTTCCCAGCATTTGAGATAGTTGCTTCTGCTGAATTTGCGAGCTGAGAAAGAACTCCTGTATCCTCTACATCAGTAGAAGATAATTCGTTATTCTGCGCTTCAGCTATAGTTTCCTCATATGTCTTAGAAACGAGGTTTGTTATTTGGACTGTGCAAGGAACGATTAAATAAATGATAATCCCAGCAAGCAAGAGCTTAACAGCAATCTCTTTAAATTTAACGTTATTAAAGATTAAGTAGAGAATCAGTAATATACATATGGCCGGAATGACAATATACGATACAATAAATCCTGATATTAGAGCAAAGTATTGCTCGAAAAATAAAGCACTAAGTACGAGCAAAAAGTATTTTGAAAAGTCAGCAAGCTGATCTGCTATTGGAGTACCTGCATCGCCTGGTATAAGGGAAATAGCAGTAGATGCTATAGCAGAACCAGCGGATAAGCCCATAACAGTATGTATTTTTTCATCGAATGATTCTATGTTGGTTTTATTGAAAGAAAACTCTGGGTCAGTTGTTATTTTGCTAAGCTTTGTAAAAGAGAATAGTCCTATGAAAATGCATAGCATAATAAGACATACTTTTTTGATAGTTGCGTTCATTATTAGCCCCCTTATTAGTTGAATTCTATTGAGTATTCATTTACATCAACAAGCTGAAAAACAAAGTTTTTTATTATAGTTTTAGCTTGAGCATCCGCCTTTTCTAGTAAACCTTTATTTATAGCGTTACTTTTGGCGTTTTCTTTAAATTCCTTTTGTGCGTTATTGAAATCCTTTGGCTTAATTGGATTCCAGAACTTATTATCAGAGTCATACTCTTTAAAGCTGTCCTCATCCACAGTTACTGCGTGAATCTCTGCGTCAGGAATTGAAATATTTATTATCTTTTCTTTTTCATCTACAGATACTTTAACATTTGAGAAGTCTACACCTGCCTCAACAACTCCATCATAGCTATATGTAAAAGAGGTCTTTGAGGTCCAAAAGGCAATTTTCTTATTCTTTGTATATTCTTCAAGCTGAGTGAAATAGTATTCTTGGGTGATAAGAAAGCCCATATCATTTAAACCATCTTCAATTATAGAAAAGTCAGTAGTATAGCTTGTATTAGAATCATCGTATGATTGTGGAACTAAGTTTTGAAAAGATGAATTCGAATCAGCTGATTTCAAATGGCTAGATTTAATCAAATAGAATGAACCAATTCCAAGGATAATTATTAGAATGATTCCTAATAGATTTAATAAATTTTTGCTTTTTTTATCCATATATACCCCCCATATAGCATTGCGCAAATTTGAGTCAAAACAATGCTGTATATATTATATGCTACTTTATAAGTGGTTGCACTTGTTGTTGGAGAAAATGATTATGGTCATAGCTATTTACATGCCGTGACCTTCTTTTAAATTACTTGAAAGCTTTTTTTATCTGCTCCAGAAACTTATCAGCAATAGGAGTAAAGGTCTGATACTTATTCCATATGAGATATAGTTCTGACTTCAGTTCAGGTGAAAGAGGTCTAAATACCATATCAGTTCCTTCAGTGTTTATCAGATTTTTAAATGTAAGAAGAATTCCGAGGTTTTCTCTTGCGAATACAGAGCCGTTATAGGAAAGTCGAAAAGAACCTTCAAGCTTGAGCTCGGGATATCTGTCTTTGGCCCATGTCTTGATTTCATTGTTCCAGCTTTGTTCAGAAACAAATAAAGGCTGTCCTATAAGGTCGGAGACGCGGATAGATTTTTTCTTTGCAAGAGGATGAGATGAAGACATGATTGCTCCCCATATATCTGCTTCCGGAAATTTTACATATTCATATTTATTGCTGTCTGGTGTTTCACAAAGCACAGCAAAGTCTAAGATACCCTTATCAAGCTTTTCTGTAACCTGCTCAGTATCTCCGCTGGTTATGTGATAAGTGAAGGTTGGGTATTTTTCTTTTAATTTATAGATTTCTCTGGCAAGGTATCTTATCTGATAGCTTTCCGCCAGTCCAAAGTAAATATCCCCACCAGTTATATCATCTAAAGTATTAAATTCCTGTTCTATTTTATCTGACATAGCCACAAGATCCTGGGCGCGGTCACGCAGAAGCATTCCCTCATCTGTAAGGGAAATGCTGAAGCTGTGCCTGACAAATAGTTTTTTCCCAAGTTCTTCCTCTAGAGCTTTTAATGTCTTTGAAAGAGTAGGTTGCGATACATGAAGCTGTTCAGCAGCCTTAGACATGTTTTCTTCCCTTGCAACTGCAAGAAAGTATCTGAGATTTTTTATTTCCATGGCAGACTCCTCTTATAAATACAAACATGGTGATATTCCAAAAAGGTATATCATGATATTTATTTTATTCATTAGCGAAAATCAGGTCAAGGCTTTAATATAGAAATTGGAAGGAGAACAAAGATGGATACAGAAAAAATTCTTGAAAACCTTTCAGCTATGGGCTGTGATGAAAAAGAAATATGTTTTATGAAAAAAATGTATAAAGAAGGCGATACCGATACACTCCTTCGAGATTTAAGGAAATGCCGGTGCCATCTTATGGATGAACTTCATGATAGCCAGAAAAAAGTAGACAACATGGATTTTCTGATAAGACAGATTCAAAAAGAAAATAATTTTTAGGAGGAATACAAAATGATTAGAAAAGAAGAATTGAACCTTGTAACTGAGTGGGATAAGACATTTGAGAAAAGTGATAAGGTAGACCACAGCAAAGTAACATTTGTAAACAGATATGGAATTACCCTTGCGGCTGATATGTATGTTCCAAAGAATGTAGAAGGTAAGCTTCCTGCAATTGCTGTAAGTGGACCATTTGGCGCAGTAAAGGAGCAGTGCTCAGGCCTATATGCCCAGACAATGGCAGAGAGAGGATTCTTAACAATTGCTTTTGATCCTTCCTTTACAGGAGAGTCTGGTGGAAATGTAAGATACATGGCATCTCCTGATATCAACACAGAAGACTTCATGGCTGCAGTGGATTTCCTTTCATTAAATGAGATGGTAGATGCAGATAGGATTGGAATTATCGGTATCTGCGGCTGGGGAGGAATGGCTGTGAATACTGCAGCCCTCGATACCAGAATCAAAGCTACAGCTGCTATGACTATGTACGATATGACAAGAGTTAATGCCAAGGGATATTTTGATTCAGAGGATAGCGAAGAAGCCAGATATCAGATGAAGGCTGCTATGTGCGCACAGAGACTAGAAGACTTGAAGGCAGGAGAATATAAGCTTGGCGGTGGAGTGGTAGATCCCCTTCCAGAGGATGCACCATTCTTTGTAAAAGACTACTATGATTATTACAAGACAGATAGAGGCTATCACAAGAGAAGTCTCAATTCCAATGGAGGCTGGAATGTAATTGGCTGTGAATCTTTCGTTAATCAGCCAATACTTAAGTACAGCAATGAAATTAGAAGTGCAGTTTTACTTGTTCACGGAGAAAAAGCACACTCATGCTATTTCTCAAAAGATGCATATGCAGATATGATTAAAGACAGTAAGTATGCAGACAATAAGGAACTTATGATAATTCCTGATGCGGTACATACTGATTTATATGATGGTGGAGATAAGAATTATATTCCTTTTGACAAGTTGGAGAGCTTCTTTAAGGAAAATTTGAAATAAGGATGGTAAACATGAGTAAAGTATTAGTTATTTCGACAAGCCTTCGTGCAAATAGCAATTCAGATATACTTACTGAAAAGCTTATAGAAGGAGCAAAAGCATCAGGTCATGATGTGGAGCATATTAGTCTTAAAGGTAAGAATATCGGTTTTTGCATAGGATGTCTGGTATGTCAGAATACTCAAAAATGCGTCATAAATGATGATGCTATTGAGATAGCTGATAAAGTTAAGATGGCAGATACCCTTGTTTTTGCAACACCGATTTATTACTACGAAATGAGCGGTCAAATGAAGACTCTTTTGGATAGGCTTAATCCTCTATATCCTTCAGATTATAAATTTAGAAATGTATATATGCTCTCTGTAGCAGCTGAGGATGAAGAGTTTGTTCCTCAGAAAGCTGAAAGTGGACTTCAGGGATGGGTTGATTGCTTTGAAAAGGCTCATTTTTCTGGTTCCTTATTCTGTGGAGGTATAGGCGATATGGGTGAGGCATCTGAGAAAACAGAAGAGTTAAACGAAGCTTTCGAGTTTGGAAAGTCTTTAAGATAAAGGAAGTCTGCGATGAAAATGGAGATGTAACTATAACTCTCAGTATAGACTAAAATATTCTCCTATGGGTATTCTTCTGCAGGCACATGTTCTAAATCAGAATAATTAGTTTCAAAGTTTAGTTCTGTGCTTGCAATTTCCTCATCAAATCCTTTTA
>JAGBJE010000251.1 GCA_017934625.1 Pseudobutyrivibrio sp.
ATGCTCAGAGCCCATACACAGATTACGATATAGCAAATGGTGTAGAGAAGGCTTCAGTTCAGCTTGTGGCTTATGGTAAGACAAATGAGCTTGCAGCAGGAGAGTCTCAGACACTTACACTTAGCTTTGATAAGTCACAATTAAAGGCTTATGATTCAAATAAGGCAAAGACATATATTTTTGATGCAGGAGATTACTATATCACAGCAGCAAAAAATGCTCATGAGGCAGTAAACAATATTATTGCTGTAAAGCAGCAGGCAGATGAAGCTGGAGATATTGGAAATGTAGATAATACAGAAAATCCTGATAACGAAATAAATTCTGAATTTGTCTCAGTTTACACACCAGATATTACAGAGGTTGATGCTGTTACATATTCAAAGGATAGCTATTCAGGAGTAGAGATTACTAATCAACTGGATGATGCCAAAGGTGATGCAACATATCTTTCAAGAAATGATTGGGTCGGTACTTTCCCAACTCATGATGGCAAGCCAAGTGCTCAGGTAAGTACATGGGGCAATGAGATTAACGGAGAAGATGGCGTTTCCTATACATATACAAAGACAGCATCTGATGAACTTATTGAGCAGCTTGATAGTTTTGATTCGGGCACACCAATTGATTCATCTACACTTTCTGATACAAAGATTGTTTATGGTGCAGACAATGGCCTTAAGTTAATCGATATGCGTGGGCTTGATTACAATGACCCAACTTGGGAAGATTTGTTAGATGAACTTACAGCTGATGAAATCTATAATGCAATTGGTGTCAGTGGATATGGAATAGAATATATTAAATCTATTGAAAAACCATTTAACATTGATGCGGATACTGCTTCCGGTCTTATTTACGGAGGAACTAGTGCAATGTTCCCAAGTGCAATGACACTTGCACAGTGCTGGAATCCTTCACTTGCCTTAGAATATGGAACAATGATTGGAAATGAAGGTTTACTTGGCGGTGCAGATGGTTGGTATGCTCCATCAATGAATATTCATCGTACACCATTCTCTGGAAGAAATGGTGAATATTATTCAGAGGATGCTTTCCTTTCAGGAACTGTTGCTTCAAACGCTGTAACAGGTGCAGCATCAAAGGGTATGTACACTTACATTAAGCATTTTGCATTCAATGACCAGGAGAATCATCGTGGAGATAGAGATGGACAATTCAGTATTGCAACATGGCTTAATGAGCAGAGTGCCCGCGAAATATATCTCCTTCCATTTGAAATGTGTATGAAGGCTGGGGATGTTACACTTAATTATGTAGAAAAGCAGGCTGATGGTACATATGCAAATGCTTCTAAAGAGATTAGAGCATCTCAGGCAGTTATGACATCCTTTAACCGAATTGGCGCAACATGGGCAGGCGGAGATTACGGTCTTATTACTGGCATTCTCAGAAATGAGTGGGCGTTTAATGGACTTGTAATGACAGATAATGCTAACACAGGTGTTTTTATGGATGGATATCAGATGACAGAAGCAGGAGCTGACGTAAAGCTTACATCTCTTCCATCAGCTGCCAGATATGATTTTGACAAGAATGATCCAGCAACATATTACTATGCTAGACAGGCTATGCATCATTTGCTTTATACAATCGCTAATTCAAAGTCAATGAATGGAGCAATGCCTGGCAGTCATGTGAAAGATGGCCTTAGAACATCAACACTCCTCATGAGAGTTGTTACAGCTGTATTTGCCGTATTGATTATTCTTGAAATATATAAGATTTTCAGATTGTTCAAGCCTACAGCAAAGAAGCTTGCTAAGCTTCAGGCAAAGGCAGAAAAGAAAGCAGCTAAGAAGGCATTAAAATAAAAATATTTGATTATTTAGGAGCAGTTATTTAAAGTTAAATAGCTGCTCCTTTTGTTCATATAGAGACTAAATTTGCCTAAATCCTACATAGAATGTATAATAGGTAAGATTTCGTTTTAGAAGGAGTATAAAATGAGAATAGCGGTTACATATGAAAATGGTCAGGTGTTCCAGCATTTTGGACATACTGAGCAGTTTAAGATTTATGAAGTAGAGGATGGAAAGGTTGTATCGTCAGAAGTTATCGGTTCAGATGGACAGGGACATGGAGCTTTAGCAGGTCTTCTTAGCAACAATTCTATTGATGTGCTTATCTGCGGTGGCATTGGTGGCGGTGCACAGGCAGCTCTTAGCGAGCAAGGGATAGAGCTTTGCGCTGGCGCATCAGGTGATGTTGATATAGCAGTTGAAGCATATCTTAAGGGTGAGCTTGTAAATTCTGGTGTTAATTGCAATCATCATGGTGAAGGTCATACATGTGGTGACCATGAGGAAGGTCATAGCTGTGGCGGTCATTCAGGTTGTGGCGGTTGTCACTCTGAGCCTGAATTTACTGGTAAGAATGTTGGTAAGACTTGTCGTACACATTACAGAGGTACATTTAATGACGGTACACAGTTTGATTCATCATATGACAGAGGAGAGCCACTTGAATTTGTTTGCGGAGCAGGCATGATGATTAAGGGCTTTGATAAGGCTGTTGCTAACATGGAAGTTGGCGAGAAGGTTGATGTTCATCTTATGCCAGAGGAGGCTTATGGTCAGCGTGACGAGGATGCAGTTGTCACATTAGAGATTGCAGAGCTACCTGGTTCAGAGGAGCTTGTGGTAGGCCAGCAGGTATATTTGCAGGATCCATATGGCAGACCATTCCCTGTAAAGGTTGTTGCCAAGGATGAGAAGAATATCACACTTGATGCTAATCACGAGATGGCTGGTAAGGAACTAAACTTTACAATCGAGCTTGTAGAAGTTAAATAGCATACACATAAAACAAGGCTTCGTCCATTTGGGCGAAGCCTTATTGCTATTAATTTAGAAATCAACCTCAGGGTCATAGTAGCACTTAAGCAAAAAAATTGAAAAAAATGATATTTCATTTAACAGTAAGAAGATGTAGTATAAAAAAAAGAGCGGTGCAAATACACCGCTTTAAATCATTCATTTATGAAGGGAGCCAAGAGACATGAAAAGTTTTAAGAAAGTAGTAACACTAGTACTATCAATTAGTATGCTATTTGGAGTAGCTCCAGCCTATGCAAAAGCTGCTGAGGCAGATTCAG
>JAGBJE010000252.1 GCA_017934625.1 Pseudobutyrivibrio sp.
ACAGTTGGAAACAATTGCTCCTTGGAATCAGGATGTAATTGAAAAATGTAAAAGATAATTGGAGTAAAATACTCGCATCCTCGCAATCCTCGCTTAGGTGCGAGAGATTTTAGGAGGGACGCCTTTTTATTAGGCGCTTACGGAAGAAGGAATAAAAGAAGGTGTATTAGATACTTTAATATCTTTAGTGAAGGATGAACTGTTAGACATAAATGAAGCTGCAAAAAGAGCAAATATGTCTGTAGAAAAGTTCAAAGAAGAAATAGAGAAAACTGAACAAAAATAAAGATTATAAATCCTCATGCAAAGTATAAATTGCAAGGGGATTTTTTGGATTATATAGCCGTACGGCTAATTTTATACAATACAAAGGTAAATATAGCCGTACGGCTAAGAGGTGTTTATGAAAGTAACAGATTCAAATTTATTTGGAACAGCAATAAAAAACAAAAGAAAAAAACTAGGGTATACGCAGAAGTATATTTCAGAATTTACGGGAATAAGTGAAAGCTTTTTGTCTGATTTGGAAAATAGAAAAAAGACTATTAACGAACCATAAAGTTGCTTTGACTCTGCTTAATCTCGTATTTTAATCATGATTAAGTAGAGTTGAATTGAAAAATATGTTGAAATCGACCTAAAAACGTATTAGAATCTACTTAAAGATACAAAATAATCGAGATTAAGAAGAGTTGAGGGCTAATATGTTAATAGGAAGAGAAAAAGAACTTGAAATATTAAAATCAACACTGCAAGACGATTATTCTCATTTTGTAGCTATTTATGGCCGTAGAAGAATCGGTAAGACTTTTCTTATCAGAGAGGCTTTTAATTATAGATTTACTTTTCAGCATGCGGGATTGTCAGAAGGGGGACTGAAAGATCAACTATTTGCTTTTGAGTCATCTATAAAAGATGCTGGCGGCAAGCCTGAAAAGAAAAGGAAGAATTGGTTAGAAGCCTTTGAAGACCTTAAAGATGTAATTCGAAACTCAACAGAAAAAAAGAAAATTATATTTATTGACGAGTTATCATGGATGGATACCCAAAATAGTGATTTGATGGTAGCTCTAGAAAATTTTTGGAATGGATGGGCTTCAGGTAGAAGAGATGTGGTTTTAATAGTATGCGCTTCAGCTACATCATGGATGCTATCAAAAATAGTTCATAATATAGGTGGTTTGTATAACCGATTGACCGAACAAATACATCTCCAAAGTTTTACACTATCGGAGTGTCGAGAATATGTACAATCTAAAAATTTAGTACTGACGGAAAGCCAGATACTTCAGTATTATATGATTTTTGGTGGCGTACCTTTTTATTGGGGATTTTTAAAGAAAGGCCTAAGTCTACCACAAAATATAGATGAAATACTTTTTGCGAAAAACGCACCTTTAGCAGATGAGTTTAAATACTTGTATTCATCAATATTTAAGAAGCCAGAAACATATATAAAAATTATCGAGACATTGGCTACAAAAAAAGTCGGGATGACTCGTGAAGAGATAATTGCAAATTCGGGAATTGCAAATTCAGGAGATTTGACCAAAAAACTTGAAGAACTTGAGAGCTGTGGGTTTATTAGAAAATACGATTCTTTTGGGATGAAGAAAAAGAATGCTGTTTATCAATTGATTGATAATTATACGCTGTTCTATTACCAGTTCCTTAAGAACAAGCCTTCTGATGAAAGATTCTGGTCTAACCAGATAAATATGCCACAGATAAATACATGGCAGGGGCTTGCGTTTGAGAGAGTGTGCTTGGAACACATTAGTGAAATTAAAAGTAAGCTCGGTATATCTGGTGTTCAAACAGATGTAAACTCGTGGTATTGTACGCGTGATGTAGATAAAGGGATAAATGGTTCTCAGATTGACTTATTGATTGTTAGAAGAGATCAAGTGATAAATTTATGCGAGATTAAGTATTCTAATTCTGATTTCACAGTAACAGAAAGCGTGGATGAGAGTATTAGGAAAAAAATTGCTGACTTTGTAAATATTACAAAAACAAAGTACGCAATATATCCTACATTAATAACCACATATGGTATGGTTCAGAATTCCTACTCTGGAAATATACAATTGGTTATTACTCTTAAAGATTTATTTGTATAGTGGGAGTGAGTATGAAAACTACAGTGATTTTTTATTTAATTTAATCTAAAATTACACTAAAACAGTAATGAATTATCATGTGTAAACCATAAATCTATCAAGATTGATTTTAAGATGTTGCAATAAGGAAGAAATTAAAATGCTAGATATCACAGAAAAACAAGTTGAAACTCTGAAAAAACTCAGAGCTAAACTAGGATTAAATAGAACAGAATTTTCTAAGTTAGTAGGTATACCGCTAAGAACTCTAGAAGAGTGGGAAGCAGGTAACAGAAAGATGCCAGAGTATGTACTCAGATTTCTTGTATATTATGTTCTCGGCAGAAATGTGTTATTTAAAGACAAGGATGCTGAGTATATAGATATGACAGAAATAGAAGATTTGTATAGATAAAGACTTGCATTTTGTACCTCCATGTAATATCATAAACCACACATTGAGTGGTTCACAATATTACATGGAGGTTTTATGTTGCAAGATTATTTTGACGAAAGATATTTAGATTGTATATATTTTACGAACAAGAATCTCTGCGGCCCTAGAAAATCAGGGAAAACGAGTTGGTTAAGGGCCATAATGAATTATTATTCAAAGGAACATCCAATACTTTTTCTTGATTTCTCTGACTGTATGGTCACAAGCTATGATGATTTTATCCGTTACCTGGCTCGGAAAATGGCTAGCTTGTATATCGAGATAATAATTCCAAAGATAAATGAGTTAACTAATATTTGTGAATTAGAGAATTGTCTAGATATTGTTGAAGGAAATCCAGAGGAATCTTTATTAAAAAGTAGTTTATTTGATCTAATAAGATTACTGGATTTTAGGATAGGAAAAAAAGAAGATAGACCAATGATATTTGTAGATGATATCGCTAATCCAGTTATGTGTTCAGTCAAGTATGGCTTTTATAGTCAAGTTAATACATTTTTTGAGAAATTCTTGGATATTGATCACTACGAACTTACTGGTGGAATATATACCACATCATTTGCACCTCCTAATGTGGATGTTGATTATACATATAAATATATCAGTAACAAGGCAGTGAATGGTGTAGAGGTTTTATTTAAATATTGTAACGATAACAATATATATTTAGAACCAATCAATATAGATATTGTTAGTTGGAGAGGTGAATTTCCCAATAAGATTAGCTTAGTTGAATGTTGCGATGAATATTTTAGATGTATTGATTTGAAAATAACAGAGCCAAATCCGGAAGTATGTTTTGATGAGGCTCTTAGCCAAATAATATCGGAAAAAAGAATATGGATAAAGGCTGAAAAAGAAAGGATAGAAAAAGCAAAAAAGGAGTTCGAAGAAAAAGAGAAAATTGAGTACGCGGCTTCATTTAAAGGATTTGAGCAGGTACCATCAGATTTTGCAGGTGTTAGAAGGCTACCTAAATTAGAATTTGATGATGACAAAGTTGACAAATTAAACAGTTATCTCAGAACGCTATATGATAGCAATAAATATACTCCTGACTGGTCAATAATCTATGATAAAATTCAGAATTTGAAACGTGAAGAAAGGTTGCAGTTCGATTCAACAGAAATGTTGGTTAGGCTAAAAGAAATCGCAGATTCTATTACAAACATCAGGTACTGCAAAATCAATGTGGATGATAGCTTTTGGGCACGATTTGAAGCACAATATAAAGACTGCCCTGAGGATTGTGCTGATATTTCATTGGTTAAGGCTTATTTGACAGTAGTTAGAATTGAACAGCTAGGGGTGGTATTTAAAGATATCGTTACATATTTATTAAATTGTTCTCATACAATGTTTTATGCAAAAGTTTCGAAAGTAAAGCGAGATGACCAAATCTGTTTATGGGTTAGTCGTGATGATTTCCTATTGCTTGAGCAATATGTTTGCAAGAATGATGATATATTTTGCACCCCACTTCCTTTTGTAGGCTATCGTGGGAAAATTGGCATTAGCAGAGAATTTTACGATTGGACGAGTCACAATGCTGTACAATCCAAATTGATAAGCAATTATTTTAATGTTATAGATACTAGAGAAAGCATAAATATAATGGACATGTATTCGCTCTATATAGCAGCATGGAATGGAGATTTACCAGAAGGTCATCTTTTTTCAAAAGAATATAAGAAAAGTAATGCTCAAGAACTGATAATATTGCTAGAAACTTTTAGCATATTAATTGGTAATGCGCGTATAGATAATAATCATATTCTTATGAATGGAGATAAAAGTCTATGGTGTGCTCTCGGAAGAGCAGAAAATTGGTGTCAATTAGATAAATATTTAGCTTGGTATAGGCAGAGATAATGAGTAATTGGAGGATGAACTAAATAGAAAAAAGTTTAAATATGTAAACATTTTAATAAGTTGACAGAAGCGCCGCTACCCTTTGGGCAGTTGAAATAATTGCGGCGCACCATGCGAGAAGGTTGCATGTTTTATCGTGAGCATCTAAGACCACTAGGCATGGATAAGATGGGCTTTGATTTATTATAAGGAAAAATAATGGTAACCCCCATCTGGATAACTATTGGGTGAAGTTTGAGGATTTTGGCGCAACTAAATTTGCAGAATTGTAATGATGCAGGCTTTACATCAGCTTCCATTCACCTTCACAAAGACCAAGGATATTGGGGAATACAAATCGGACGAGCTGGAAAAATCAATGCATGAGAATAACTAGCCCCTTGTTATTATAACGGTTAACCGATATAATTAATGGAGGAGGTTGTATTATGAATATTAAAAGATATTTAAAAGAAAATGACATATCCCTTAAAACAATGTCTGAAATCACAACAATTCCTTATACAACACTTTCAGATATAGTTAATGAGAAGGTTGATTTATATGAGTGCAAATACAAGACTTTAAAGAAGCTTTCTTTATTTTTGAAGATATCTATAGATGATTTAGTTTATGAGAAAGAGGACTTTCAAACTTTTAGGAATAATCTTCATCATGAAATAAAAAATAGTGGCCTTCTAGAAGTTGCGGCAGATGTTTTACAGCGAAAACGTATTGATTACTATTATCAGAATGATGATATTGTAAAGGCTTTGTATCTTTTGAGCTTGGTTGACTATGTCTGTAGGATAAATGAAATAGCTCTTTGTGAGGATTATGCCAATTTGCGAAATAAGAAACTTAAGGAACCTTTTTATGTAGGCGATTTAGTTGAAGCTAGTAATCCCAAGTATATTATGGAATTTAAAAATCATAATATCTACGAAGGAGAGTTGACAGATGCGGTATAATTCAGACAAAACCTTAATCACTAATGAAAATGCGTATGGGATATTAAAAGCTTTTGCTAACGAATATAAAAGGCAAAATGGTGAAGCTCCTGCTGAGATAATTATCGTAGGTGGTGGAAGTATAATGCTTAATTATGGCTTTAGAAAATCTACCCAGGATTTTGACATAATGATAAGTGGCGGTGGGGCAGACATAAAAAATATTATTCATTATGTTGCAGATAAATATAATCTACCTAATGATTGGATGAATACAGATTTTAAACGCACGATTTCTTATTCTAGCAAGCTAAGGCAGGTATCTTCACATATGTTTTCGTTTAATCATAATTCGCTGGAAATAAGAACTGTTAAAGATGAATACCTAATAGCTATGAAAATGATATCGGCAAGGCAATATAGAAATGATTTGTCTGATATTGTTGGAATTTTGTTATTTGCAATGCAGAATAATAACCCTATAGCCTATAGAACTATTGAAAATGCAATAATAGAGCTTTATGATTCTACAAAGAATATTAAGAGTGAGGTTATAGAAAGAGTAAAAAAATATTCATCAATGAATGAAAGTGAACTTAGTGATGAATATTCAAAGATAAAAGAAGATGAGAATAAAACCTTAGAAGATCTTCAGGACATAGATAATAAGTATAAAGGTGTAGTGAATGAAGCAAGTGTGGATACTGTAATAGCTGCTTTAAGAAGAAGGGAAAACAAATCTTAAAAGGAATTGGACAATGGAAAAATAATGTGAAAAAGCAGCCCTATTTCTTGAAATCAAGACTCGTTTATTATAAAATTTTCTCGATATCGTTTTAGTAAACGCATTTTTCATATTAAGGAGTGATCAAAATGATAGAATGGAAGAATTTTGATAAGCTCGAGTCTTATAAGACTCTCCAGGGGCTTAAGAATCAGGTAGAATTAAAGTCTGCAATGGCAGGTGCTAATGGTGCTAAGCGTGTTGCTGAGTATCAGG
>JAGBJE010000253.1 GCA_017934625.1 Pseudobutyrivibrio sp.
GATGGGGGCATATCAGCTATCAAGGAAGTAAAGTTTTCTCTTATTAGCAATAGAGGCTGTTTTGGTGGATGTAATTTCTGTGCACTTACCTTCCATCAGGGAAGAATTATACAATCTAGAAGTCATGAGTCCATAATTAATGAGGCTAAGCTTATTACTGAAGATCCTGAGTTTAAAGGATATATACATGATGTTGGCGGACCAACTGCTAATTTCAGAAATCCTTCATGTAAGAAACAGCTATCAAAAGGTGTTTGTACAAACAGACAGTGCTTATTCCCTACAAAATGTCCTAACCTAGAGGTTGATCACAAGGATTATGTAGCGCTTCTTACTAAGCTTAGAAAACTTCCAAAGGTTAAAAAGGTATTTGTTCGTTCTGGTGTTAGATTCGATTATGTTATGTACGATAAAGACGATACCTTCCTTCGTGATTTATGTAAATATCATGTTAGCGGACAGCTAAAGGTTGCTCCTGAGCATATTTCAAACAACGTACTTGGTTATTTGGGCAAGCCTGATATATCTGTTTATAATGGTTTCTGTGAAAAGTATGCCAAGATTAACAAGGAGCTTGGGCTAAAGCAGTACCTTGTTCCATATCTTATGAGTTCACATCCAGGAAGTACACTTGATGATGCCATTGCTTTGGCTGAGTATTTGCGTGATCATCATTTATCTCCGGAACAGGTACAGGATTTCTACCCAACACCTAGTACAATTTCTACAACAATGTACTATACAGAAATCGACCCTAGAGATATGAAGCCAGTATATATCTGCAAGAATCCTCATGAGAAGGCTATGCAGCGTGCTCTTATTCAGTATAAGCGACCAGAAAACTATGATTTGGTTAAGGAAGCTTTAATCAAAGCAGGTCGTGAAGATTTAATAGGATTTGGAGAGGAATGCCTGATTCCACCTAGGAAAATTAAGGGTAAGGAATTCAAGAAGGCTGACTCAAAGAAAAACGATTCTAAGAAGAACGCTTCTAAGAAATCTGATTCTGTAAAGAATAATAACAATACCAGAAATAAAAATTCTGGAAAGCAAAGTAGACAAAATGAAAGAACTAAGAATAGAAGAAAACGATAGTAATCAGCGTTTTGATAAGTATTTAAAACGTGTGCTTACAGAGGCTAGCACTAGTTTTATTTACAAGATGCTTAGAAAGAAGAACATCACACTTAACGACAAAAAGGCAGATGGTACTGAAAAACTTAATACAGGCGATGTTGTCAAAATTTGGTTTTCTGATGAAACCTATGCCAAGATGACAGGAGCTGGTGAGCGAGACGAACTTTATTATTCATTAAAGGAAGTTTCACATGATATCAAGGTGGTTTTTGAAGATGATGATATGATTATCATTAATAAGCCTGCAGGTATCAAATCTCAGAAGGATTCACCATCAGATATTTCTATTAATGAAATGGCCATTTCATACATGATTGCAAAGGGTGAACTTAGTGAAGAAAGCTTTAAGCATTTTCATCCTAGCGTGTGTAATAGACTTGATAGAAACACATCAGGCATTGTTTTATTTGCTAAAACTCTTAAGGCAGCTCAAACTCTTGGAGAAGCTTTAAAGGAACGCAGCTGTAAAAAGCTTTATAGGGCTGTAGTTTTAGGCAGGATAGATGATGAACAGCAGATAGATGGCTTCTTATCAAAGGATGAAGCTACTAACAAGGTTTCTATTACTAAGAATGAAACAAAGGATTCTAAGCCAATTAAAACAGCATACAAACCTATATATCATATAGGGGATGATTTTACTTTACTAGAGATTCATCTTATAACAGGACGCACCCATCAAATCAGGGCACATCTTGCTTCTATTGGTCATCCTATTTTAGGTGATAATAAATACGGAAATACGATAATAAATAAAAAGGAGAAGGTAAGAGGACAGCTACTGCATGCATATTCCATAGAGTTTGCTGATGGTAGAAAATACGTCTGTGACCTTCCAGGGGAGTTTAATGGCTACATATAAATCGCGTGGTCTTCGTGGTTCCACATTCGAAGAATTCATAAATAAAACTAATGAGGTCTATGCCGAAAACGGCTTAGCCCTCATTCAAAAAATTCCAACACCTATAACACCAATTGATATGGATAAAAAGGGTCATATAACTCTTGCCTATTTTGACCAGAAATCAACAGTAGATTATGTTGGGGCAATACAGGGGATTCCTGTTTGTTTTGATGCAAAGGAGTGCAATAAGGATACATTTCCTCTTCAAAACATTCATGCCCATCAGATTGATTTTATGGGAAAATGGGAAACACAGGATGGTCTGGCATTTATCCTGATTTTCTTTAGCGAAAGAGATTTATATTATTATCTAACTTATGAGAAACTAAAGGAATTCTGGGATAGAATGCAAGATGGCGGCAGAAAAAGCTTCAGAATAGAGGAGCTGGATGAAAAATATTTCTTTACCACAAAACCAAATTTGCTAGTTCCATATCTGGACATGATTAATGTTGATTTAGCATCAAGAAAGTAATATAGGAAATTTAACAATAAACATTAGAAGTTTATAGACAAATAATTTAGTAAATATTTATAATGTAAGTAAGAATTTTTGTATTGGGGTATAGACATGAAGCTTTTACAAACGACATTTGACAAATTTTTTACACAAACAATAACTCGTTGGAATATCAAAGATTGTGCTGCAATATTCCATGTATTTGTTCCATTTAATATGCAGGACAATATTAATAAGACTAATGAAGTGAGAAAGGTTTTAGCTTTTTTCTATCCTGATATTCCTGTAATTGGTTGCAGTGCAACA
>JAGBJE010000254.1 GCA_017934625.1 Pseudobutyrivibrio sp.
GGGATATAACTTTAGGAGATTTTTGGAATGTAAAAACTATTAACGAGCGGTTTGATGATAAAAAAGGTACTTCAATTATAGCTATCAATTCAGACAAGGGTTTTGACTTCATTAATTCAAACTATAGTAAATTTAAGCTACTAGAAGAAGTGGATAAGAAAGAAACATTCGCTCATCAATCAAGATATAATGCCGCCATAGCAAGGCCTTTACCAAAGCCTCAGATGAGAAAATGTTTCTTCAAGCACATTGCCAAGGGAGATTCATTCTCTAAGTCATATAGATATTCGCAAAAAGCTATTATGGATATTGGTATTCTAGGTTGGTGGATAGAAACGAAATATTCTAACTTTGGCTCAACGCTCACAGATTATGCGTTGTATACATATTTAGAAGATCAGGGATATTCTGTGGCGATGGTTTCTCCACCAAACTTTGATAGGGATAATGCAGGTGATTTTAATAAAAAGAATAATTATAGAATGACTGCAAAATATACTGAGAATCATATGGCGGATAATAACAAATATTTTGATGCTTATGTAGTAGCATCAGATGTATTATGGTACTACGATGCTATGATTAAATCTGGTTATATGTTTATGCTGGACTTTGCAGATGACGAGAAGATTAAGGTTTCATATTCCACATCTTTTGGTAATACACGAGGCTTTTTCCCTGATAGAGAACTTGCAAAAGCTAAATATCTTTTGAAGAGATTTGATGCTGTTTCAACTAGAGAGTTTGAAGGTGTTGATATTTGTAAAGAAAAATTTGATATCGAAGCTACTCAAGTAATGGATCCAGTATTCTTGTCTGATATGAAAAACTGGAAAAAATTAGAAGATAGAGCTGAGAGAAAGGAAAGAGAGAAATTTATTTTTGCATATTATCTCGACCCTACAGATGAAAAGATTGCATTATTAAAGCATTTAAGTAGAGAAAATGGCTTGACAATAGTTTCTATAACAGACAAACAAACTAAAACTAAGGAAAAACAGGAACTTCTTAAAGATTGTGGTGTCCTGAGAGATGCATCAATAGATGAATTTATATATCATATAAAAAATGCTGAGTGTGTGTTGACAGATTCGTTTCATGGAATGTGTTTTTCCTTAATTTTTAATAAACCATTTTATACATTTGTCAATACTGTTAGAGGTGCGTCTAGATTTGAAACATTGTCTAAAATAGTAGGTGTAGAAGATCGTTTAATTTGGGATTATAAGATTGATTTTGATAATACTAATCCATTTATAATTGATTATAAAATAATAAATGATAGGTTGGGGAAAAAAATTCAAGAATCAAAGGATTGGCTAGAAAAAGCAATCAATACAAAAAAGAAAATCCGAATAGATTCAGAAACTATGATGGCAAACGAATTATATGATATGAGAAAGAAAATAGAATGTTTGGAAGCTAAGATTGAAAGTTTAGAATTAAAGGAATAATGAGATTATTTATATATAACACGTTAGTAAATAAGCATACTGGTGTGAGAAATTGATATCATGCTATGCATGACAAGGCTTTAGGTATAGTAAAAGTATTATCTTGTTTTAATCTTCTTTAGTTAAATTTTGCTTGCTGTGTTTTGTTTATATATTGTTTATGTAAAGACGATACACGTAATTTATATGAGTGTAAAAATTGGCTTAGAGAACTGTTTATGTTAGTTAGCAAGCGAAATGATGATGTAGAACTTATAGAGACTATTTCAAATGATGCTGTTTTTTTAAGAATAGACAGAGAAACAGCAGCGCTAATGGGCAAGTTTACTGACATTCGTTTGACAAAGAAGGACAAGGAGGACCAGTATAATATGTGTAAAGCGGTTGAGGAAATAAAAGCAAAAAGCATAGCTGAAGGCATAGTTAAAGGCGAAACAAAAGGCACTCTTGATACATTGATTTCATTAGTTAGAGATGGATTACTCGATATTGAAGAGGCAGCCAAAAGAGCAAATATGCAATTAAAAGATTTTGAAGAAAAAGTTAATTCTAACGACAATAATTAATTAATATCTCCCACCAATAGGTGGGAGATATTTTAAAGGGAAAATAATGAGATTATTAATATATAATATTTTGGTTAATAAGCATGCTGGTATAAGAAAAAGATATCATTCTATGCATGATAATTCTATAGGTGTAGTAAAAGCTTTATCTTGGTTTTATCTTCTTTGGTTAAACTTTGCATACTATGTTTTGTTCATGCATTTTTTAGGCAAAGACGATAAGAGTAATTTATATGAGTATAAAAATGTCGAATATAAAACATCTGAAATGGAGCATTTCAAAAAAGAGTTTCCTCTTATTTCAGTTGATACATTTGTAGATAAGCTTTCAAAATATGATGTAGTTTCTTTTGATATATTTGACACTTTAATTTTTAGACCATTTTCTGAGCCTACAGATTTATTTTACTTAATTGGATGCAAACTGGATTTTTTGAATTTTAAGGATCTTAGGATGCGCGCTGAATTTGAAGCCAGATCAATTCGAGCTGAAGGGCTTAAAAAACAAAAGAAAAGGATTGATTACGAAATTGATATTAACGACATATGGAATCGTATGCAAGACATTACAGGCCTTGATGCATCTAAAGGAATAGCAATCGAAGAAGAATTGGAATATCAATTTTGCTATGCTAATCCATTTATGAAGGAAGTATTTACGCGTCTTCAGCAAATGGGAAAGAGGATAGTTATTACCTCTGACATGTATCTTACAAAAGATTTCCTTGTAAGAATGCTTGAGAAAAACGGCTACAAGGATTACGAGAATATTTTTGTTTCTAACGAGTATCATAAGAGCAAAAGCGATGGCCTGCTTTATGATGTTGTTAAGAAGAAAATGGGTGAGAATTATTCATACATTCATGTAGGAGACAACACTCACAGTGATATCAAAATGGCCGAAAAGCATGGATTTAAGACACTATATTATCCTAATGTAAACAGAAATACTCTGCTTTATAGAACTTATGATATGTCTCCAATTATTGGCGGAGCATATAGAGGTGTTGTAAATAATCGTATTTATTCAGGCGTAGAGACCCAATCTACATCTATGGAATATGAATACGGTTATATTTACGGTGGATTATTTGCTTTAGGTTACTGTCAGTATATACATGAATATTCAAAATTGCATAACATAGATAAGCTTCTTTTCTTGTCACGCGATGGTGATACCCTTAAGCAGGTATACGAAATCATGTATCCTGATGAAGCTAATGCTGGTAAAACAGAATATGCTTATTGGTCTAGAAAAGCAGCTACAATTCTTACCTTTGAATTAGACAAGAATGATTATTTTAGAAGATTTTTATATCATAAGGTTAATCAGGACTATAAGATTTCAGACATTCTTGCATCAATGGAATTAAGCAATCTTTCAGATAAAGTTGAAGGTTATTCAGTAGCGGGTAAGAAAGTAGTTTTAATTGGTGACGAAGGCAAAAAGGTAAAGCTTCATTGCGAAGATGAGCTTACAACTAAAAATGTCGAAATTCTGCGAATCTTCATAGAAGAAAACGCTGCCAGGATTGCATCTATGTATCAGGATAGAGACAAGGCTGCTAAGCAGTACTATAAAAAGATGCTAGCTGGTTCCAATAAAGCTTTACTTGTAGATATCGGCTGGGCTGGCAGTGGTGCAATAGCAATCCGAAGATTGTGCCAAGAAAAGTGGAATATCCCATGTGAAATCATTGGAATGATTGCTGGCACAAATACTGTACATAATGCTGAACCATATCAGACAGAGACCTTTTTGCAGACAGGTGTTATGAATGCCTATTTGTATTCCCAGAGCTTTAACCGTGACTTGTTAAAAAAGCATGATCCAGCGAAGGATTATAATGTATTTTGGGAGCTGATATTGGGCTCACCAACTAAGCAATTCAAGGGCTTTAAAATAATGGACAATGGTGCTATAGGGTATGATTTTGGCGACTATGATGATAACCTTGAAGGTATACGAGAGACTCAAAGAGGCATAATAGAATTTTGCAAGGATTATATTCGGATGTTTGGTTCACCTGAAAATGGGGATTATAAATACCTTTATAATATCAGTGGACGAGATGCATACGCACCAATTTTGGCAGCGTCTGGCAATAAAGAAAGATATCTGAAGGCAATCAGAGATAGATTCAAATTAGAACCAAATGTAGTGTAGTATATGTCACATGTCAATTATGACATGGGAATGCAATTATTATAGTGGAAGCTATGAAAATTTAAAGAACTACGTCTGTATTACGTTTACAAAGTAAGGCAGACGTAGTTTTTTTAGTGGTGTGTATTATCTTCGCTGAAAAAGACCACAGTGATGGTAAAATGTCTTTATATAAGCAAGTGACAGTAAACGTTAAATAGTGGGTACCTCGTACCAGTTCATATAGTTTGAGATAATCCTATATATAAACTATGGGTTATTTACATAGTATGTAGAC
>JAGBJE010000255.1 GCA_017934625.1 Pseudobutyrivibrio sp.
ATATCTGACGGCATTCTTGAAAGAATGTTGATAGTCAGAACTATTGATATACCGTTTCCAACCCCATTTTCTGTGATTCTTTCACCAATCCACATCAGGAATGCACTACCAGCTGTGAGTGCTGCTACAATCTGAACTACAAGGAAAATAGACTGTGATGTTAAGAAGCCTGTATTTCTGTAGAATCCGATTGACATCGCGATGGATTCGATAAGTGCTAAAGCTACAGTTATATATCTTGTAAGAGCTGTAAGCTTCTTTCTTCCATCTTCACCATCTCTCTGCCACTCCTCAAACTTAGGAATAGCAATTGTGAGAAGCTGAATGATAATAGAAGATGTAATGTATGGTGTGATATTGAGTGCCAAAATTGACATGTTCTCAAATGATCCACCGGTAAATCGATCCATAAAGCCAAATGCATCACTCTCTGTCAAACCCTGAAACCAATTTCTAAATACTGATGTATTCATTCCAGGTACTGGAATTGCAGAACCAAGTCTGATCAGGGCTAGCATTGCAAGAGTAAATAGAATTTTCAAACGAATTTCTTTTACTTTTAATGCATTCATTAGGGACTTAAACATTAGATCACCTCTGTTGTTCCACCAAGTGCCTCGATTTTTTCTTTAGCTGATGCGCTGAAAGCATTAGCCTTAACCGTAAGCTTCTTAGTAAATTCGCCATTTCCAAGAATCTTTACACCATCAAGCTCTTTCTTAATGATGCCCATATCCTTAAGTGCCTGAACGTCAACAACTGCTCCGTTCTCAAATACTTCAAGTGCGCTTACATTGATACCTACGATATTCTTACGATTGATATTCTTGAAGCCTCTCTTAGGAAGTCTTCTGAAAAGTGGCATCTGACCACCTTCGAAACCAAGTCTTGGAGCTCCTGAACGAGCCTTCTGACCCTTATGTCCCTTACCAGCAGTCTTGCCGTTTCCTGAAGCATGTCCACGGCCTCTTCTAAAATTATCGCTCTGAACTGAACCTTCAGCAGGTCTTAAGTTGGATAATTCCATGATATTCCTCCTTATAAATACTGGAGCTTATACCGCTATACGCAGCATATAATCATTATACACCACTCGCGCGTACGTAATACAGCTCCAGTTACATTTTATGTTTCGTTTTCCTTATTAGATTTCTTCAACCTTAACAAGGTGTCTGATCTGCTGAATCTGACCTCTAGTAGCTGAGTTGTCAGGAAGTTCAACAGAACTGTTAAGTTTCTTGAATCCCATTGATTTTACTGTTGCTACCTGCTTAGGTACAGCACCGATTGTGGACTTAACCAATGTGATTTTAAGTTTCTTCTCGCTTGCCATCACTCTTCCTCCTATTATGCGGTTACTTCTGAAACTGACTTACCGCGCTTTGCTGCAACTTCTTCAGGTGTCTTTAACTGAGCAAGACCATTGATTGTAGCATAAACAACGTTCTGCTTGTTGTTTGAACCAAGTGACTTAGTTCTGATATTTCTGATTCCAGCAAGCTCACATACGGAACGAGCAGGACCACCAGCGATGATACCAGTACCTTCTGGAGATCTCTTAAGTAATACTTCGGCTGAACCGAACTTACCTACGAAATCATGTGTAATACTGTTGTTCTCATCAAGAGGAACAGTAATAAGGTTCTTTGTAGCATCTTCCTTACCCTTACGGATAGCATCTGGGATTTCTGTTGATTTGCCCAGACCAACACCAACGTGTCCATTGTTGTCACCAACTACAACAAGTGCAGTGAACTTCATGTTACGTCCACCCTTAACAACCTTTGTAACACGTTTGATGGTTACAACTTTATCTGTCAATTCGAGCTGACTAGCATCTACGATTGTACGCTTCATTATGTGTTTTCTCCCTTCTTAGAATTCCAGGCCAGCTTCTCTGGCAGCATCAGCAAGTGCTTTTACCTTGCCGTGGTAGATATATCCACCTCTGTCAAATACAACGGCTTTGATACCTTTTTCCATTGCTCTCTGCGCTACTACGCTTCCAACCTTTGAAGCAGCATCAATGTCATCTGTATTTTTAAGCTCAGCCTTGATATCTTTCTCAAGAGTTGAAGCAGATACAATTGTTTTACCGGCTACATCATCAATAACCTGTGCATATACATGATTATTGCTTCTAAAAACTGCGAGACGTGGTCTTTCAGCTGTGCCGCTGAAACGATTACGAATCCTCATGTGCTTTTTAGCACGAATTTTTGATCTTGATTCCTTACTAACCATTTTGCACTCTCCTTATCTTAATTATTTCTTACCAGTCTTACCAACTTTACGTCTGATAACCTCATCAGCGTACTTGATACCCTTGCCCTTATATGGCTCTGGAGCTCTCTTTTCTCTGATGATTGCAGCGTGCTGTCCAACTGCTTCCTTATCAATTCCCTTAACTGTAATTACCTGACCCTCAACAACTGTCTCAATTCCTTCTGGATCAACAAGTTCTACAGGGTGAGAATAACCAAGTGTCAGAGAGAGTGTCTTACCATTCTTAGCAGCTCTGTAACCTACACCGTTAACCTCAAGCTTCTTTTCGTAGCCATCTGTAACACCAATAACCATGTTGTTAAGAAGGCTTCTTGAAAGACCATGTAAAGCTCTAGTCTTCTTCTGATCGTCAGGTCTCTTAACCTC
>JAGBJE010000256.1 GCA_017934625.1 Pseudobutyrivibrio sp.
CCTGGACAAGATACAACAGCAGATAGATTCAAGGAGGGAGATTTCTCAGTTCCTGAAATAGATGATATAAGCAGAGAATACAGCCATAACACAGTGATAGTGATGGTGAAAGAAGGAACGGAGGAGAGCCAAATCCAGCAGATTTGCGATGCCTATAACCTGGAAATAAAGTACAGCTACGATACGATTTCAGGATACTCCCTTTCATCCCAAAAGGAATTAACAGACAAAGAATTAAATGAACTTATAAAATCCATAAATGAATACAACTTTGTTCTCGGTGTTGAAAAGGACTATATAGTTAACCTGGACGAAAGCGAAGCCCGTTAGAATCGGACCTAACGATGAAAATATAATCATGAATAAAGTTTTAGAATTTTAGTAAAAATTGTTGCGCAACATAATCGTGTATGCTACAATCAAGAAAAATTGTGAAGAAAGGAGGGCGTGTCATGATGAACAATTATGGCAGAGAATTTAAAAATGACTTTAATTACTTTAAGAATGATGCGCTCTTTTTGCAGCGATAGCTTGGCATAGCTGATAGCTAAAATGATTATCGCATATACGAATTAGCATCCCCTTGAGGTAATAAACTTCAAGGGGATTTTTTCGTATAATTGCAAAAAGAGCGTCAACGGGAGGAAGCATGACAGATATAACAACGACAACAAACACAAACACCCCGCGACAAACAGACACTCTATGGACTAGAGATTTTACAATCATAACAATTGGCAGTGTGATATCCATGCTGGGCAATTCGCTTACCAGCTTTGCCATGAGCCTGATGGTACTGGATTACACTAATTCATCAATGCTTTATGCAATATATATGGTGCTATACACATTGCCACAACTTGTAACTCCAATTATTTCAGGTGCTATCCTGGATAGATTTTCAAGAAAGAAAATGATTTACACATTGGACTTCGTAAGTGCAGGAATCTATATGATAATGGCAATTACCCTGTTAAATGGAGTATTCAACTTCCCGATGTTTGCAGCAGTAATTTTTATCCTGGGAATAATCCAAAGCACATACTACATAGCATACGATAGCCTGTATCCAATGCTAATCACTGAAGGCTATTACCAAAAAGCTTACTCAATCTCCAGCATGCTAGAGACCATGACTGTAGTGATGGTGCCAGTATCGACTTTCGTATACAAGCTGGTGGGAATCGGCCCGCTGATGATAATAAATGCAGTATCATTTGCTATAGCAGCGGTATTTGAAATGCAGATTGGGCATGAGGAAAAGTACGTTGAAAAACGTAAAAACGAAGTGGATAAAAGCAGTAGTAAAATCAATCAGATGTTGATAGACATCAAAGAGGGCGTAAAGTATATGCGCTCCGAACCGGCACTACTTGCAATAGTTTCATATTTCGGACTTAACATGTTAGCCTGCGGTGCAATGGATGTGCTGTGCCTGCCTTATTACAAGCAGAATTTTAAAAACGGCGAGTACCTGTATGCTTTAGTATTTGGTATGAGCTTTATTGGTAGGGCAGTAGGTGGAGGAATACATTACAAATTTAAGATTCCAACCAAGCTTAAGTTTATGTTTGCAATGACTATTTACATTATCATTGCAATCGGTGAAGGCACGTATATGTTTATGCCAATCGGCTTAGCAGCAGTAGTGTGCTTCATCACAGGCATTTCAGGAGTTACTAGCTACACCATCCGCATCTCATCAACACAATCTTACGTACCAGATGAGAAGAAGGGTCGCTACAATGGTGCATTTCAATTGATAACCACAATCGGCTTGCTTATTGGTCAAATGGCTGGCGGCGCCCTGGCACAGAAGATGGATGCAAGATTCGTAGTATTTGCTGGTAACATAATTGCACTTATAGCAGCCATCATCATCATCGGAGGTAACAGAAAAGCAGTGGCAAAGATTTACAACACTGACAACTAAAATCAAATCAGCTATCATAATATCAATATAAAACAAGGGAGAAGAACAATGGCAGAGACACTTAAGAAAAGAAGCGAAATCCCAGAAAATCTAAAGTGGGATACATCAAGAATCTTTAAAACAAAGGAAGATTTGAAGAAGGCGTTAGAAGAATTCAAATCACTTACAGCAGAAATCGAAAAGGCCTATAAGGGTAAGCTAACCGATGCAAATGCCATAAATGGCTGCATGGAAAAGTTGAATGAATGGGCACGACAGGCAGATTTGCTTTATAACTATGTAAGCCTAAACGTGTCTGTTGATTACACAGATGCAGAGGCACAGAAGGAGCAGTCGGTGATTCTTACAGAGTTTACTAAGGCTGACAGCGCACTTTCATTTATCGATAGCGAGCTTGCAGATGCCCCAGTAGAGCTAATCGAAGAAGCTATCAAGACAGCAACAGTAGGTAAGTGTCACCTAAAAGATATTGAAAGAGAAAAGCCACACCGCTTGTCGCCAGAGACTGAAAAGGCAATGGCATCCCTTAGGGAGACAATCGAGGCTCCATACAATATCTACGAAACCAGCAAGCTTGCAGACATGAGCTTCCCTGATTTTGAGGTGAATGGCAAGAAGCATCCTCTTGGATATTCGCTTTTCGAGGACAACTACGAATATGAGCGCGATACTGATGTTAGACGCGCAGCCTTCAGCGCATTCTCAAGCAAGCTTAGAGATTACATGTACACAACAGCTACAGTCTACGGCGCTCATGTCCGCACAGAAAAAATCATCGCAGACCTTCGTAAATACGATAGTGTAATCGACATGCTTCTCTTCCAGCAGAAGGTTACACGTGAAATGTACGATAGACAAATCGACATTATCATGGAGAAGCTTGCTCCACACATGAGAAAGTACGCGCGCCTTCTTAAAGAAGCACACGGCCTTGATAAGATGACTTACGCAGATTTGAAAATCACTCTGGATCCTGATTACGACCCACACGTAACAATTGAGGAGTCGAAGAAGTACATCCTTGATGGCCTTAAAATTATGGGACCTGAGTATGTAAAGATGCTTGAGACAGCTTACGACGAAAGATGGATTGACTTCGCCCAGAACATTGGAAAGTCAACAGGTGGCTTCTGCGCCAGCCCATATCAGAAGGGCTCATATATCCTTCTTTCATGGAACGAGCGAATGAGTGATGTATTTACACTTGCCCATGAGCTTGGCCATGCCGGTCACTTCTACACCTGCAACCAGACACAGAGCACTCTTGATGCAGAGGTGTCTAATTACGTGGTTGAGGCTCCATCCACAATTAATGAGCTTCTCATGGCAGAGTTTCTGAAGGAAAAGAGTGGTGATGACAAGCGATTTAGAAGATGGGTGCTTGCATCCCAGATTTCAAACACTTACTACCACAACTTCGTAACACACCTGCTAGAGGCTGCTTATCAGCGAGAGGTTTACAAGCTTGTAGATAAGGGTGAGGCAGTACCTGCTGAGACATTGAATGAGATTTACAAGAACGTCCTCAAAAAATTCTGGGGCGATGAGGTAGAGCTTACAGAAGGCTGCGAGCTCACATGGATGCGCCAGCCACATTACTATATGGGACTTTATTCTTACAGCTACAGCGCCAGCCTTACAATCGCCACTCAGGTGATGAAGCGAATTCGTAAGGAAGGACAGCCAGCTGTCGATGATTGGAAGAAGACCCTTGCAGCAGGCGGCACCGTAGCTCCTGTAGAGTTTGCCAAGATGGCAGGTGTTGACGTAACCACAGACGCAGCATTAATCGATACAATCGATTACATCGGTGGAATCATTGAAGAGATTGAAGAATTAAATAAAGAGCTTAACTAAAAAAGTAATAAATTTTAAAATATGTGAAACTTTTTCATTTCCTACACGTCTAATGTATGTAAGAACAATTGAAGGACGCTTTGATTATTCTTAATACTGTGTGCACAACAGGAGGCTGCATCAAATGCAGAAACGAGACATAAATGAACTTATAGTAAGAGCGAAGAGGCGTGAAAAGGATGCTTTTACTGAACTGATTAACAGACACATGCAGGATATGTACAAGGTGGCATTGGCAATTCTTATGAATGATGAGGATGTGGCAGATGCCATCCAAGAGACTATCCTTAATTGTTGGGAGAAAATCGATACACTTAAGTTTAACAAGTATTTTAAGACCTGGCTTACAAAGATTCTCATGAATAATTGTTATGACATCATCAGAAAGAAACAGGCACAGGTTGAGTTAAACGAATGGGAAGAACCTACCTATGAGGATAACTGTAATTTAGAACTCAAAGAGGCTTTAGGCAAGCTTGAGGAAAAATACAGAGTAATCATAATTATGTTTTATTGGCAGGGATATTCCTTGGATGAAATTTCTAGAGTGCTAGATATTCCAACAAATACCGTCAAAACAAGATTGAAACGTGGTCGAGAGCGATTGGCCAGATATTACGAGATAGTTGAGTAGAAAGGAAGACAGTAAAATGGATAAAAAGAAATTGATAATATCTGATGCTGAGATTCCTACAATAGTTCAGGAGAAAGTAGACCTTGCCTTTACTCAGATTTATGAGGAAGAGGAGAGGACAATGAAAAAAAGAAGTTTCAGACTAATAAAAACAATCGTAGCAACAGCTGCAGCACTTGGCGTGGTAGTTTTCTCGGGAGTATGCATTACAAATCCTACTTTTGCTGAGGAGGTTCCTGTTGTAGGAAATGTATTTTCTAGCTTGGGTCACAAGCTTGGGTTTGGCGGAGATTATGAAAAATACGCAAAGCCTATAGCATCAGACTCATTGAACGAGGCAGTAGCGCTTACACAAACAGTAGATGGAAACACAGTTACACTTCAAGATATTTACTGCGATGAAAAGGCTATGTACATCAGTATGATAGTGGAAAGTAAAGATCCGTTCCCTATCAGCCAGATGTATCCTGATTTGGATAATAAAGATATGTATATGTTCTATCTCTTCGATTCTAAGCTAAAATATAGCTTTGAAACAGAAGATAGTAGTTTGAATAACAATTCTTTAGAGTACCTGAATGGTGAATTTATTGATGATAATACCTTCCAGGGTGTGGTTAAGGTCGATTTATCATACGTGCTTAATTACTATTCAAAAGATGTTTTAGAATCTAATGAATATAGTACAGATGCGGATACTCCAGTTTCTCATTATGATTTACCAGACTCATTTACTGTAGATTTAGAGCTAAATTCTATTGAGACAGATATTAATAATCCGGCTGCATCAGAGCTGACTGTAGAAGAGCGAGAAGCACTAGGTAGTAAAAACGAATATGAGAATTGGTGGATTGACGGACCTTGGCATTTTAACTTTGAAGTAAATGTGGATAGACAAAATACTTCAACACAATCTATTGATGTTGAAGGAGTTTCAGGACTTAGCAAGATTACCGTCAGCAAGACACCATTTGAATTAGAGCTAGATTATGATGATCCTAATGCTGATTATATAGTTGTTGCTTTGGATAAGGATGGAAAACACATGTCTGCAGTAAATAATATGGATATGCTTCCAGTTGAAGGCCATGATGTTTCAGAAATCACACTATATGTATGCGATTACAATGAATATATGGACGAAATCAAGGGACAGCAATTAGATACAGCAGGCGCTAAGAAGATTCTTGATGATAAAGCACTATGGAGTGGAGTTCTTTCTTTCTAACAATACACAAAAACAGATGGCCCTAATTTGAGCCATCTGTTTTTTTTATAAAATATATTCCATAATACGTTCTTTAGTTTTGAAACCGATTCTATCATAGAATCTTTCGGCCCCATCATTTCCAGCCCAAACAGCCAGAGTGATTTCGTAGCAGCCTAGGCGCTTTGCTTCAGCCTTTACATATTCGAAAAGCTGCTCGCCAATATGTTTGCCGCGGCATTTGCTGTCTACGCACAAATCATCGATGTAAAGTGATTTGAAAGGAACCATGTTGGTAGAGAAAGGCTGCTGCTTAAGGGCACAGAATGCGTAACCCATTACTTCATCATTTTCATCTACGGCCACGTAGATTGGCTCTTCATCGTTAGCAAGCTTGTCAAGCAGATCACTTCGTGTATATTTGGTAGTCCCTGAAATAAAAATATCAGGCCTGATGTTGGCATGAATTTCCAGAACTTCCTGTAATAGCTTAATCAAGCTGTCGATATCTTTTTCACTAGCTCTTCGAATATTCATTTTGAACCCCCTATGTGATTATTAGTTTTAATGTTAACATATTAATATAAATAAACAAGAATGAAATAAATGATTTTTCCGTAGTGGGATTGAATTAATGATAAAAATAGGATAATATGTAAAATAATATTGTGCACTATCGAATAGCGTGAAACTTATGTGCTACGGGAGGACTTAAATATGTTTATTGATGACGTAAAAACCAGACGAAGCGTAAGAACCTTTGATGGCAAAGGTGTAAGTAATGAAGTAATAGATGATTTAAAAGAATACGCAGGAAGCATTGTAAATCCTTACAATATCCCTGTCGAATTCGTATTCTTAAATAAGGATAAACATGGTCTTTCTAGCCCGGTTCTCTCTGGTGAAAAGGAATATATCGCTGCTAAAGTGAAGAAGGGAACAAACGCAGATGTTGCATACGGCTATAGCTTTGAAGAGCTATTGATGTATGCTGTAAGCAAGGACCTTGGCACAGTCTGGATTGGTGGCACCATGCCAAGAGATAAGTTTGAGAAAGCTTCTAATCTTAAGGAAGATGAAATCATGCCATGCATGAGTCCTATAGGATATGCTGCCGACAAAATGGGTGTTAAGGAAGTGCTTATGCGAAAGGGCGTAAAGGCTGATAGCAGATATGATTTTTCAGAATTATTTTTTGCAAACAGCTTTGAGACACCACTTACAGAAGCTAAGGCGGATGAACTTGGAATTAAGACAGCTCTCGAAGCAGTTCGCCTTGCGCCATCAGCTGTAAACAAGCAGCCATGGAGAGTAGTTGTTACTGATAATGGAGTTCATTTCTACGAGAAGAAGGATAAGGGCTACGACAATGGAACTTATGATTTGCAGAAGGTAGACCTTGGAATTGCTCTTTATCATTTTGAAAACCAGTGTCGTGAGGAGGGCAAAAAGCTTGCATTCAAGCTTGCAGACCCTGGTATCGTCATGCCTGATAATACTGAATACATAGCAAGCTACGTATGGTAAGAATAGTAGGTTAATAAGGAATAAATAGTAAGAGTCGACGAATTGCATCGTGGACTCTTTTTTAACGTGCAAACTTCTTTATATAATATTATATAGACAAGTTTGACATAAACTTCTATTCTTAGGACAAGGAAAATATAGCTATGGTTCAACCCAATATACAGCTAATGAAATGTATTGGATAGGCTATTTGTATAGATATTTTTCCTATACGTATGATTACTCATCATCAAAGGTTTATAAAATCGTTAAGCCAAAAGAATTGAGAGGTCTGTTTTTGCCATACCATACCATGGATACAGCCGCTGCAATAGAGCGTATTTTAGAGGCGAAAAGGATGTTGCTTGACGAAGAACAAGAGCTTCAACGTCAATATAGGATTTTCAAAAAATATAGGAATATAGTTTAATCTAAACAATTAATTAGTAAGAGTCGACGAATTGTGATTTGTCGGCTCTTATTTTTGTGCAATATCTAACTTAAACCAAATGGAAAAAATTATATTTCTGTATTTAGTTATGTTTCGAGGGTGAGTTTATTGATATATTTTTATCAACAAATAACGAGTGAGGAATAAGTGAGTGTACGATTTAGTAAATGCGTATTTGGAAAATGGATTAAGAATAGTTTTACATAGAATACCTGATACGAAAACGGCGGCATGCGGTTTATGGCTGAAGCAGGGGAGTAGTTATGAGACAGATGAAAATAATGGTCTTTCGCATCTTACGGAACATTTAGTCTTAAATCCGCATAATAAGCTGAACGAAAAGTACAGAAACATAATGGAAAAAATAACTGCTGAAGGTGTAGTTTATAATGCAGCAACAACAAAAGAATACACTTGCTATTATTTTACAGGATTGAGTCAAAACTTAGAGATGTGTTTACAAGCTCTTGGCTGTATTGCAAGTGAAAATAGAACTTTTGACAAAAGCTTTTTTGAAAATGAGAAAAAGGTAGTTGAACAAGAGGCAATTGGTTTTTATTCAGCATTTCAGCAAATCAAAGAACGAACCAGTTCAGCACTGTGGGGAAACACAGGGACTGGAAAAATAATAATGGGAGATATAACCAATGTCAGAAATGCAAATCAGGAACAGATAGTTGATATTTTGGATAAAACATATGTTCCTAATAATGCCGTATTAGTAGTTATAGGGAATATAAAATATACAGATATTTTGAATAAAATTGAAGATATATTTTCATATTGGGAGAGCAGACAATTAGTAGTTAGAGAGCAAGCTGTTGAAAGTGTGCCAGGTATTTATTTAAATCCTGCTAAGGGAGTAAGTGGAGTTTTGTCATTAGGGTTTAGAACAACTGGTTATAGTGATTATACTCGTCCTTATAATGAGATGACACTAAGGATACTTGGACAAAGCGGAATGCATGCAAGAATGATTGATGAAATACGAATCAAGAGAGGACTTTCATATAATCTTGGTGGCTTTGGAAGTTTCTATAGTAAACGAGGAACCATCGGATTTATGGCCGTAAGTGAAAAAAATAAACTCATTGAAATAGCAAAAATAATGTCGGCAGTATTGGATGAAGCTCTTACGAATGGTTTTACTGAGACAGAAGTAGAAAATGAAAAAAAGGCGATGGAAACAGCATTATGGTTATCTGTTGATAACCTCACTGATCATCTAAGATGCATAGGCAAATGCGCAGTTATGGATAAAGATTTTTATATAGAAAACGAGGTCAGAGCGATAAGAGATATTAGTCTGGAAGCAGTTAATGAAAGTATGAGAAAAGTATTTAGTATGGATAATTTAGGCTTGGCATGTATAGGCGAAGTAGATTCTGACAGCTTAGTAGAAAGCGTAAGGTTATCAAATTAAATATTATAGGAGGAGAACAACAGTATGAGTAGTGCAGAACTTGCATGTATATATGAAATGAATATGTTTCATGAAGATAGAGATTTGAATGAAGATATTTTATCGGGAAGAGCATTCGATGTTTTGCTTACATTGATGGATTCAAATCAGACAATTGAAAGTATATCGAGAAGCTTAAATATGCCGGTTTTTTCAGCTCAAATGTATTTGAACAGATTGAAAGCCGCGGGAATGGTTAAAGAGAAAAAGAATCAATTGAGCGATGGTTTTTTGGAAAAAGAGTATTCTTTAGTTTCTGAAGATTTGTCAATTATAAATAATTTAAGTAAAACTTCAAGTGCTAGTGAGCGAGAAAAAGAATTGACTGCTCATCATTTTGCAGTAATGACAAAACAAGCAATCAAATGTGCGGGAAATCATAAGAACAAGCCGTATCAAATAGGTTCATATTTTATGAAGGTGAAAGTAGAAGATATGGAGGAGTTCAAGAAAGAAATCGATGCACTTTTTGATAAATTTAGAGCTTTGGAGGATACTGAACAGACTCAAACCTATAGTTTGTTTGCAGTAATGGCACCATATGAAATGGAGGTGAGAAACGATGGATAACGACAAGGAGAAGCAAGAGTTAGAGAAAAGTCGGGAAATGGATATGCCAACTCAAATTCTAAGTACAGTAGTGAATCCAAACGAACAAGAAGAAAGTAACGGAATAAGTTACACAATATCATTTGATTAAATAAGGAGGAAGAAAAAATGGCAAAATACGAATTAAACAAGAATGACATCGAGGTTACAGAAGAGGGAAAGGTTTTAATTTCATCAGAGGAGCTTGCCAACGCTATTCAGGGATGTGATGTGGATTTAACTACAGAAGAAGAAGCAGAAGGAAATTCTTGCGGAATATTTGTTATTAACATTAACTAAGTTTAAACCTCTTAGACTACGTGGGATACCCACGTAGTCAATTAGATTAGTATTAGGAGGTGTATTAATGAAGGTATCAGATTTTGTGGTTGAACAATCTATAGACGATGGTGAATATATTTTATACAGTACTATTACAAGGAAATATTTTAAATACTGTGATAATAATCAGGAATATATAAAGGGGCTGTTAAATAATCTGAACAAAGACAATTACTCCTTAGAAGAAGTCAGTATTATAAAAAATTTATATTCAAAAGGAATCATTATAGATGACAGTTTAGATGAAATTGAATATTTAAGAATTGAGGAAAATAAGAGGAGGCATCAAGATAGCATACTTAGAATGACAATTTTTTTGACAGAAGCTTGTAATTTTAGGTGTGTTTATTGTACTCAAAAGCATATAAATAAGAGAATTGATAATGAGACGATTGATAACATTATTCAGTTAATAAAAAAGGAGTCAGAAAAAAGAAGAGAAATCAGAATAAACTGGTTTGGTGGAGAACCACTTCTCGAATTTGATGTAATATGCAACATACTGAAAAATGTTTTACCAGTATGTAAGAAAAATGGATGTATTCTGAATTCATCCATGACCACTAATGGATATTTGTTAGATGAAGAAAGGGTCATAGCGTTACGGAACCTTGGTGTTCGCACATTGCAGATCACAGTGGATGGAAACAAAAATATTCATGATAAAAGAAGAGTATTAGCAAATGGAGAGGGTACATATGATAAGGTACTAAAGGGAATTGAATTAGCAGCTGGAAATGGATTAAAAATCATTCTTAGAATAAATATTAATAGTGAAAATATTGGTGTTAAACCTCAAGTGCTAGAGGATATTGATAAATCGTTAAGAGAAAATATATATATTAGCATTGCAAATGTATTTCAAGAGAAAGAAAAACATAGCTCATTTGAGATAAATAAATATGCTTGTGAATTAGGATATAAAAGATGCAGAAGATTTAATAATTTTTATGGATGCCAGGCCTGTGGGGCCAACTCTGTTACTATTGATACTGATGGAAAAATATTATTTTGTTCCAATTCTGAGGATCTGGAATCAATAGGTTCATTAGAAAAGTTTGGTCAAATCATTTACAAGAATAAACAAATACATAGTCAAAATATAAGTAAATCGTTAGTAAATAATGAAGAGTGTAGAAATTGTAAAGAGTTACCACTATGTATGGGTGGATGTATTCGCTATAACTTTTTATATGATAATAAAGAATGTCGAGGGAAAAGAGTTGATGGAATGAGCATTGAGGAAGTGGTATATCTGGACTATTATGAAGATTTATTAAATAATGAGGAGGCTTGATATGGAAAAGAAAAACACTTATAAAGATGTGCTGACTCAAAGAGAATTTTTGAAGATGATGATAGCGTCATTAATTAATAGATTTGGGGATTCAATTGACGCTGTGGCGTCTACTTGGATTGTCTATCAGTTGACAAATTCTGCCGCTTGGTCAGCTCTTATTTTTGGTATAAATAATCTGCCTACAATTGTGGTTACTCCTTTTGCAGGAGTTTGGGTTGAAGGTAAAAATAAGAAAAAGATAATGGTGGTTACGGATTTTATTAGAGCAATAGTTGTAGCCAGTGTTGCCTCGTTGTTTCTTTTAGGAATGCTTCAACCTTGGATGCTTTTAGTTTCAAATATCATAATTTCAACAGCTGAAGCATTTAGAAATCCGGCAGATTTAGCCATAACACCAAAGGTCCTCGATGAAAAAATGTATGATTATGGTATGTCCTTGCATAAGTCACTTTCACAAATAGTGCAATTAGTCGGAGCGGGTTGTGCAGCAGGAGTTATTGCTATAATTGGAATATCAGGTGCTTTATATTTAGATATGGGAACATTTATACTATCAGGTTTGATAATAATATTTGTAAACTCCAAGGAGCAAATTGATGCTACGAAAAAATTTTCAATGTCAGAGTATATGAGTGATTTTATGGATGGCATTAATTACACCCGTAAGGAAAATGTTATAATGTTCTTCTTATCTTATACAGTATTTATTAATGCAATTTTAGTTCCAATAAATAGTCTACAGGCACCGCTTGCCACAGAAGTTTTGCATGGAGGCGTTGAAATTCTTTCAATCTTTTCAGTTGCTTTTACAGTGGGGATGCTTTGTGGTTCATTTAGCTATCCTATTTTGGGAAAATATATTGAAAGCAGGAAATTGTTATGTATCAGTGGTTTATTTTTCGGAGTGTACTATATTCTATTGATAGCTTGTCAACCACTATATATCAATCGATTATTTACAGATATTTTAGTCGCTTGTTTTTCAGTTATTTTCGGTATATTTATTGCTTATGGACAGTGCTTGATTACTATATTTTTTATGAAAAATGTCAGTAAAGAATATATTGCTAGAGTTGGATCAATTGCGACATCAATCTGTGTTATTTCTTTGCCAGTGGTATCATTTATTATTAGTGGAGTGGTTACGGTAGTTTCGACGCAAACGATATTCATTTTTTCTGGAATTATAGATTTTATATTTGTGTATTATTTTTCAAAGAAGGATGTTGGGGAAGAGCAAAAAAATGAAGTATTAATGGAAGCATAGGATTTTAGATGTAGGAGGTTAATGTTGATGAAGAAGTTTAGAAAAGTGGTAGTGTTAGGCGTATTAATATTATCGTTGATAGGTCTTTTCTCACAGAATAGTAGAAGCCAATTTAAAAATCAACAGTATATAGCAAACAATGATGTATGTGAAGAACGAGGTGTATTTCATTGTTAAATTATTATAAAAAACATAGGGGTTAACGCTTTTGATCAAAAGCAGAACATATATGACATGAAAGGAGGAAAATGATATGGAACCAAATGAAAATATTATTCCTGATGAGACAACAATTCAAAATGATGATATGGAATTAAATGAAGTTGTTGTTTCTGAAGAAGAAGCTGCAAATTGTAGTCCAATAATGGGTATTATAGCTATGTAGTAATATTTGAGGGTACAGGTAATCTTGTACCCTTATTTTTTAGAAGTAATGACATTAAATTGAATGGGAAGATTAAACGTTTTATGTATAGAAGACATTATATAAAAAATGGTGAGACTACAGTACTATACTTACCTGATTCATTGAGGTTTTTTCAGGTTAATGAGTTAACTCAAAATATCATAGATGATGTATGCAAAATAGATAGAAGTCAAGTTCTAAAAAAATATGGCATAGATAAATTAGAATATGATTTGTTAACCCAAGTATTAGGAAAAAAATGTGAAGTTAATGATGTACCCAGAAATAAGCTTAATAGATTAACTTTAATTATATCTGGAGTGTGTAATCTGAGATGCAAATACTGTTATGCACATAATGGCAAGTATAGGGATAATAGTGGAAATATGTCTATTGACATACTAAAACAATCATTAGATGTGTTTTGTTCTGAGTATGACGAAATTGAAAATATCATGTTTTTTGGTGGCGAGCCTCTTTTGAATATTGATGCAATAAAAAATGGGTGCGAGTATGTATACGATAAATATGAGAAAGGGGATATTAAATCATTACCCGTTCTAGGTCTTGTAACTAACGGGACAATAGTCACAGATGAATTTATTGAACTAGTAAAAAAATACAATATGAAGGTCACTGTTAGTTTAGATGGACCACCTATAGTAAATGATAGGCTGAGAGTATATGAGGATGGCAAGGGTTCTAGTTTACTTGTTGAAAACAACATTCTGAAATTGAAAAAAGAGTGTAATCAACCGGAGATAATTGAGGCAACCTATACAACTATACACGAAAAACTAGGGATGAGCGTTGTAGATGTTGTAAAATATTTAAAAGATAAATTTGATGTACCTAATATACATATTTCTCCAGAAAGTTCTTTTGGGGATGATGAATTGAAGGATGCATCAATACTTCCATTTGTTGAATCTATAGATGAAGTGCATAAAATGAAAAAAGTAGGATGCGATTATCGGTTTTTATCATATAATTCTACATTAGAGGGATTAAAGAACAAGCAAATAAGCCAACATTATTGTGAAGCGGGTTTATCTAAATTTTCGGTTGCACCTAATGGTGATGTATATCCATGTCACTTATTTACAGGTGAGATTGATGTTAAGATGGGGAATATTGAAGATGTTAATCTTTTTAAATCAGAAAAATGGTGCAATATGCAAAAGACCTTAAGTAATTTCAGCAAATATCAAAAAGCAGGATGTGCAGAGTGTTACAGTAATACCTTATGTCGACAATGTATTGCTGAAAACTACTTTTCTAATGGAAATTTTTTTGCGGTTTCTAAGAAAAAATGTGAGTTTACGATGAGTAAGACTGAAAAGATAATCAGTAATGTTGTTAAGGAAAAAATGACCAAATAAGGATTAAGTAAGGAACACTCTTGAATAGTACGCCCTATAGAATATCCGTTCTGCAGGGCGTACAGTTCTTATACTGTTATAGAGGTGAGTTTATAAATATCTTGTTTGAATTTTTCGATTATTGCTACATCATTACTTATGTATGAGTTACCGATGCTAGCTTGTGCAATAAATTCTAAAGAGTCTAATTGTTTTAAAAATCCCTTTGCTAATGCGTAATAATATAAGATGAAATTTAAATAATAAGGTTCGAAAGCATATAGCTGATTTATAATGCTTTCAACGTATATAACAGTTTGATTATACAGTCCTTTTACATCTAAAAAAACTAAATAAATACTAATAGATATTTGATGTGAACGTGAGAAAACTTTACTAGCAACTGGTGGCTTATCTGTATTAATCAATATTTTATGAAATATTGAGCCAGTGTGGAATGTATCTGATAAATGGTATAAGCATTTTAGAAGACCATTTACAATACTGTATTCAGTCCATGATAGGCGGTAGTTATTTATTTTATCTAAAGAAAAATCTGGATAAGTTATTTTTATTCCATCAATCAAAATATTGTACATATCCAATTTATCACTATATAAAAAAACCTTATATGAAGCGGCTACTTGAAGTACAAGTTTGCTATTGGTGGATTCAGCAAAATCTATAAATTTACTAACGGCTTTAGCTAAGTCCATATTATTTGTTCTGCCAGAAACTAATACATTTTTCTTTAATTCCTGATATTCTGATTCTTCGCTATTCCCATAAAATGTAAAATAATCTTCCGGTATACCAAGCCGTCCAAGCAAAGCTTCCGCAACATATATAGTTGGAGAAAGCGTATTGTTTTCTATCTTTGAAAGCATAGATGTACTGCATATTCCAGAACATAGCTTTTGCAGAGTTATCCCCTGCTGTTTGCGGATATGATTAATAAGTCTTCCAATTGAAACAGCATCTTTATCATAAATATTAAATAGACCATCTGATAATTCTAGATTAGGAAAGTCTATGGTACCATAGGTGAAGGAGTCAATATAATAATCATCTAAAAACTCAGTAGATTCATAATTGCTTTTTAAATAATCAATTACGCCGTTAATAAAATGGCATCCTTTAAATTTGGCAGCTGCTATATAGTAAATTAACTTTTCTGAGAAAGTAGTTTTATTCTCGTGATTTAGTGTGATTAACTCTTTTAATATAAATAGTTCATAAGCTAAGAATGCTCCCATATATTCAGAATAGTATAGTTCCTGTGCCTTGTTCACCCATACTAAAGCTTCAGAAAAATCATTCGTGTGAAACAGATATCTACTGTAGGTTATTGCGTGTATATAAGTCAGCTCAGCTGTAGGTTGATTATATTGCTCCAATGATTTATCTCTAATAAATATATTAAGCTCTGATAACAATATGTTAGCAGTCTCAAAGTCCTTGGTATCTAAGAGTATATTGATGTATAGAAGGATACACTTGTATTCAATGATAGAAAATGACTCATTTCGAATATCAAATAGATTAATATTAGGTTTAGTAATCCTTAGTGAATCTACGATAATTTCTTTTAGAATACCAAGCTCACAGGTTTGAGAACAGTATTGCAGCCAACAATAATAAAACATTGTTGGCTGTCTGTAAAATTTGTTGTCAGCAAAATTCATTTCAATAACTTCAGATATTTTTTTATAAGCATCATCTAATTGATGATGTCTGAGGCAATTATTGATTTCCTTCAGCAGGCGATAGCAGTTGTAATCATCCATGTTTTTAAATGCAGGAAAAGCCTCGCAAGGTGAACCACATCTTTCCATCAAAAGAGAAAAAGTTGTAGGGCTGACACCTAGCTTTCCGTTTTCAATTTTACTTAGAGCAACAGTTGTACATATTCCATCTGCTAATTCTTGCTGAGTGAGTTTTGCTTTTAAACGAGCTTTTTTGATGACTTGGCTCGCATTAACAATACTCATAATAGAATTCTCCCTTGATTCTTAGCTTAAAATTTTAATTCCCCCAAGAATAGGAACTGGACGTTCTTCGCCGTTGCATGCACCAACTAAAGCAATAATCCAAAGTACAACCATGATGATTGACCAAATCCATCCAAGAACAGGAATCCATCCAAGGAAGAAGAAAAGATTAATAACAAGTGCCTGATTAATATGGAACTTTGCACCATCTCTGTCGCCTACAAGAATAGCGATTATGAAGCCAATCCAAGTAAGATAAGCTACGATGCCAGTAGTCTGAGCTGACATGCTTGGAGTGCTGCCAGAAGTGGCTGGCTGAGATTTTAATAGCTCTGATTTCTTCTGCTCGAATTCTTCTTGGGTAATAACACCCTGGTCTAACAAATCTTTGTATTTCTTGATTTCATCTGCAACTGAAAAATTACTCATGTTTTTTCCTCCCTATAAATAATATAAAAATATAATATCATTCCTGAATTCTCAAGTCATTAAAATTGTTGAATTTTGACCTGAAATTACTATGTTACAGGCAGATGATATGATAATCTTTTAAAAGAAAATAAAAAAGTTTGTAACGAAATTCTACATAATAGGACTAATGTAGTGAAAGCAAATAAAAATGGAGGGAGAAAGCTTGAACATCAAGAATATGTGCGAAGAATACTATCAGCTTGTGCTGGGCTTTCTTCTGACACTTACTAACGGAGATAGGGACTTGGCCGAGGACCTGATTCAGGAGACTTTCCTTCGTGCAATCGGACGAAGCGATACATTCAGAGGTGATGCAAAGGTTTCAACTTGGCTATGCCAAATAGCGAAATACACCTTCTGGCAGCATCTTGAAAAAAGCAATAAATTCAAACAGCTTCCAATGGAAGAAGCCATGGAGATATCCACTGGAGAACTGGTTGAAGAGATGTACATCAAAAATGAAACAAACAAGGCTTTGTATGCAGCAATCGAAAAGCTGGATAGCGCTACGAAGGATGTGATGCTCTATAGACTACGCGGTGAGCTTTCCTTCAAAGAAATAGGAGAACTGAAGGGCAAGACAGAAAACTGGGCAAGAGTAACCTTCTATCGAGGCAAGGCAAAAATAGGAAAGGAGATGTGCGAATATGAGTAATATTGAATGCGATTTAGTAGCAGATCTTCTTCCTATTTATATCGATGGAAAAGCAAGTGAGGCATCGAGGAAATTTATAGAAGAGCATATTAAAACATGTGAAGAATGCAAGGAAATTTATGAGGCAATGACAGCAGATATGCAGCTGCCAAACCCAGTAAAAAGAAAGAGGAGATTTAAAATTCCTACCCTTCTTAAAATATTCTTAGGAGTGCTGGGGTACCTTTTCTTTGCAATCATAGTTGTAGTAATAATAAGCTACATTTTAGCGAATGGAGTATTGTGATGGAAAAAATATCATGCGAAATAATAGAAGATTTGCTGCCATCATACAGGGATGAGGTGTTAACTGATTCGGTGAAGCTCATGGTAGAAAACCATCTTGAATCTTGTAACCACTGCAAAGGTAAGCTAACGCAGCTAGAGCAGGAAATCGAAATAAATGAACTAGAACAGAAAAGCAAAGGGCACAAATTTATAGCATCATTGCAAAGAAGAAAATATTACCTCATTGGAATGATGATAGGTGCGATGATACCGATAGGAGCATTTGTTGCTTTGATAGTGTATTTTGTATATTTTTGTGAATAGAGGCAGGAGAAAGACATGTTAGAGAAAAAAGGTTTTAAGATAGTTATAGGAATATTGGCTGGGCTTGTAGTAGGGGTGATTACTGTAATTGCAGCCATTTATATATTAATATTAGTATTCTTCTTTGGAGGCCCTCCTAAGGTTACAAAGGGTATAGAAAAGTATGAGCAGACAATGAAGGAAAACACGACTCGTGAATATGGAAAAGCCAGAACTGAGTTTTTGACTTTCCCAAAGAAGGTGCCGGAAAGCGCATTTGAGCAGGAGAGCAAGCCTGTATTTTATAATTCATTTCAGGATACTTGGGACGACCCAACATATGAAGTGTATCTTAAGTGTCAGTATAGTGATGAGGATTACCAGGCTGAGATTGAGAGACTTAAATCTGTAGAAAAAACATATTCTGAATATGATGGTAGAAAGCAAAGCTTACGATATGATGATTCAGATAGATTTAAATATCCTGCATATATTGCAATAGACCATCATGATGTTTCCTATGAATATGCTTTGGACTTAGGAGATGATAGCATTGCCTATATCTATACTGCATTCAAAAGCACAAAACATAGTATAAAAAAGATTCCAAGCGAGTATCTCCCTAGCAATTACTATGAAAGTTTATCCGGTGATAACGCTTTCTATTTTAACATATGGGACGAGAATACAACCTGCTATAACATATACATGCAGCCAAAGTATGAAGGCCATAGTGCGACCCATGGATTAAGTGCCTATGATATAGAAGAATTAGAGAATGCCCTTCCAACAGGATTAATATTATTTCCTGAGGATACAAGTAAATTTATAGATGGCGCATTTGATTATAGAAGAGATGATGACTTTGGATATGTTTTTCTAGAAGCGAAATATTCAGCTGAAGATTACAAGGCAGAAGAGGATAGGTTACAGGATGAAGACCAATGCTATGCTACCTATGATGCAAATAGCTATCAATATCCTGCTTATGTAGTGTTTAATGGCGAGCAGGATGAAAGATATGATAACACAGATGGAGTATGCTATAAAAAATACGAATATACCTTAATGGATAAAGAAAACAACAGAATAATTTACGTATTTCTTCTAAATCCAACCATTAGCAAGCTGCAGCAGTATGATGAATATTTGGCTGTAGATAAATCTATATATTAAAATGACAGTGAGGCCTGTGACGTAAGCCTTTTCTTAGGGCTTGTGCCATAGGTCTTTTTGTATGCCCGAAGAAAGGTGGAATAGGTACCAAAGCCAGATTGCTCTGCGGCATCTGCAATCGGCTTACCTGCATCTATTAATGACTGGGCTAGGGCCAAGCGCTTGATGGTGATGTAGTTGCCTATGGTGTAGCCAGTCTCATCCTTGAAGGTGTGCATGAGATAATAGCGGGAGAGATAGAACTTTATCGCAATAGCATCCACAGATAAATCTTCTTTTAAATGTTCATTAATATAATGAATGATTTCACTTACCTTTGAATCGGCATAATTAGTAGATATGTATTTAATCTCGTCGCTGATGGCAGCACGATTAAGCTCTACCATAAATTCAAGAAAGAGCACCTGCATCAATAGTTCGTTAGCATAGGCATCTATACCTAGATTTGCAGTAAGCCTGGCTACTGTGGCAGCCACCCTGGAATTTTTAAAGGAATGAAGTCGCAAAACATGGGAACCATTTTCTATAGCATTTCTAAAGCAATAGGATAAATCATTGTCAGCTTGACTATACTCAGCCAGAAAATCCTTGGAAATATAAATGATGATACGCTCATAAGGGGAATCATCATGAAAAATAGGACGGTGCACTTCCCCCGCATTTACAAATACAATATCATCCGCCTCCAAATCAAAGGTTTGCCCCTCTATTGAATATGAAGTATTCCCTGATAGGTGAATAAGCACCTTATGGAAATCATGATAATGAAAATCAATTTCCCCAAGATTAGTATCTATCAGGTGGAAAATCTTGAAATTGTCGTATAAATAGCCCTTTTTTGAATATGATTCCATGGCATCCTCCTAAGTAAAATTATATCACTGGGAGCACTATTTGCAACATTTTGCGCACTAATCTAACTAGATGAAACAAAAAGTGCGGAGTATACTAAAAATAAAGTAGGACTGTTCTGTGAGGATTTTAATAAAAACTAATTGCACTTCAAATTAATAATTATTAGAATTCTTGATTAGAACAATTAACTGGTTTCGAAAGGACATCCTATGAGATTCACTAAAATGCACGGCTGCGGTAATGACTACGTATATGTAAACCTTTTTGAAGAGAAGGTTGAAAACCCAGCAGAAGTTTCTATTAAAGTAAGCGACAGACATTTTGGAATCGGTTCAGACGGCCTTATTACAATTGGTCCATCAGACAAGGCAGATTTCAGAATGCACATATATAATGCAGATGGCTCAGAGGCAGAGATGTGTGGAAATGGTATCCGCTGCGTTGCTAAATATGTGTATGACCACCATCTTACAGACAAGACTAAGATCACAGTAGAGACTGGAGCCGGCATCCTTACACTGATTCTTTTTCCTAAGGATGGTAAGGTTGAGCAGGTTCGTGTAGATATGGGCGAGCCAATCCTTACACCGGCTGAGATTCCAGTAGTAGCTGATGGTGATAAGGTAATAGATGAGCCAATCGAAGTAGGCGGCAAGACATGGAACATGACTTGTGTTTCTATGGGCAACCCACATGCAGTTGTGTTTGTAGATGATACAGCGAATTTCCCACTTGAGACATATGGACCGCTTTTTGAAAATCACGAAAGATTTCCAAAGCGCACCAATACAGAATTCGTGCAGATAATTAGCAGAACAGAAGCTAACATGCGAGTGTGGGAGCGAGGCAGCGCTGAGACCTGGGCTTGCGGAACAGGCACTTGCGCATGTGTTATGGCTTGCATATTAAATGGAAAGACTGAGGATAAGGTGCTGGTGCATCTTCGTGGCGGTGACCTTACTATCGAGTATGACCGTGAGAGTAATCATGTGTTTATGACGGGGCCAGCGACGGAGGTATTCTCTGGCGAAATCGAGATATAATTAGCGCCAACTAAACCGATAATGAGCCAGTAATGCACAAGCTATTTTATTTCTCAAGGGAGACGTGTTGTCGACCGGAGAAATATAATGCTTGTGCATGTAACTGGCGAATGAAACACTTGGAGGGCGCTAGGTATGACCCTCATCAGTCAGCTGCGCTGACAGCTTCCCCCAGAGGGGGAAGCCTTTGGAAAGGAAATGAAATGAAATTAACAACTCTTTTAGAAGAATTAGATTATGAATTATATGCAGGAGAGCTTGATAAAGAAATCTCTACATTGGTGTATGATTCTAGAAAGGTAGAGAAGGATAGTGTGTTTGTGTGTATCTCGGGTACAGTCAGGGATGCACATGATTTTATCCCTGATGTAATCGAAAAGGGCGCTACTGCAATCATCATTGAAAAGGACGTAGAGCCAGTGGCAGGTGTTACTTACATAAAAGTAAAGAACAGCCGTCAGGCACTTGCGATTCTTTCAGCTGCGTACTTTGGTCATCCAGC
>JAGBJE010000257.1 GCA_017934625.1 Pseudobutyrivibrio sp.
CTTTCTTCCCTCTTCATATTCCACAGTGATAGTCTTGGCCCAATCATTAATATCCTTGATAATTCCCACATCACCGTTGAATACACCAACGCCCTTTTCAATGGCGATATTATAATTGCCAGTTATCTCCCACTCCAGCTGATAGTCATTACGAATCTGCATGACCTTATCTCCCTCGCGGAAGATTCTGGTATCACCGCTCCACTCCTTCTTCTTAGGAGATGGCGGATTCAGGAAATTCTGCAATATTCCATTCAATCTCTCAACACCAATCAATCCCTTTCTTGTAGGGGTAAGCACCTGAATCTCGCTGATTCCAGCATCTACATACTTTGGCATCTTATCCCTTACCAGTGTCAGCATTACACTGATGATTGTATCTGCATCATTCCTCTTTAAAAAGAAGAAATCCTTTGATTTATTATCAAGCACCACGTGCTCACCCTGGTGAATCTTATGGGCATTCATAACGATATCACTTTCCTGGGCCTGACGGAAAATCTTCTCTAGGGTTACGGATGTGAATTTCTGAGACGCCAAAATATCCTTTAGCACATTACCTGGGCCAACGCTAGGTAGCTGATGCTCATCTCCTACCAATATCAGCCTAGTTCCTGGCGAAATCGCCTTAAGCAAGGCATACATCAGAGATACGTCCACCATGGACATTTCATCGATTATGATAGCATCACATTCTAGCGGGTTATCCTCGTTACGCTCAAACCTTGCAAAGGATGTGTTGTCATCATCATCGCTGATGTTTCCTGCCACCTCTAGCATTCTATGGATGGTTCTTGCCTCGTAGCCTGTGGCCTCGCTCATTCTTTTGGCTGCACGGCCTGTTGGTGCAGCAAGGAAGATGTTATAGCCTTCATTCTCAAAAAGCTTAATCATGGTAGTGATGGTGGTAGTCTTTCCAGTACCAGGGCCACCGGTCAACACGAAGAAGCCCCTCTCAGCTGCTGCAATTACCGCACTCTTTTGCAGCTCGTCAAGCTCTATATCTTCTTCTATCTCTATTCGCCTAATGGTATTTGCCACATCTTCCCGATCTACCTTGTACTTAACATCCAGCTCCTTTAGCATGCCGGCTATGGATTCTTCCATTCTAAAGAATGACCTTGAATATACCTGGCTGTTGCCCTCGCTATCCTTTTTGATAATCAGCTTTCTATCCATTGCAAGATTCATAATCTGAGCATCTACAGAATCTGCATCTACCCCCAGCAAATCCTGGGACATTTTGGTAAGCGTATCTATAGGAAGATATGTATGTCCCATGCCAGCACCCTGACTTAGGATATACTGAATACCACCCTTGATTCTAAACTCTGAATCCACCTTGATTCCAACCTGGCTGGCGATTTCATCTGCTGTCTTAAATCCGATTCCAGAGATTTCATCCGCAAGCTTATAAGGATTATTCTGAATCACATTGTAGATTTCATTACCGAATCTATTGTAGATTTTGATTGCCTTATTGCCGTGCAGGCCATATTTATCCAAAAAAATAATGGCATTACGGATATCCTTGGCACCAACAATCTGGTCGGAGATTTCCATAGCCTTTGTGATGGAGATGCCCTTAACCTCTGCAAGACGCTCCGGCTCATCCTCGATAATTCTAAAGGTGTCTGCACCAAACTTCTTAACCACCCTGGCTGCAAGCTTAGGACCAATTCCTTTGATTGCACCAGAGCCTAAGTATCTTTCCATGGAAAGCTCATCTGCTGGAGCCTCCACCTCGTAGCTTGCCACCTTGAACTGCTTACCGTAGGTAGGATGGTCTACGAAATCTCCTTTTAATAAGAGATTTTCCCCCTCTCCAATTACAGGAAAAATTCCTGTACAGGTAATCAAATCCTCATCAGCCACAAAATCCAGCACCGTATAACCATTATCTGTATTTCTAAATATTATGTTTTCTACATAACCTGTTAATTCTTCCATAGAGTATATGATAGCATAAAAAACCCACCATGTCTTTACATGGTGGGCGTTATGTTATGCCTGTATTGATTGTACTGTGGAAGCATTGGTTCTTGCGATATCATCTGACACCTTTGTATTATCCTGGCCCGCCGCCTCTGTAGGTGCCCCGGTTGTTCCTGTGATTCCGTAGTTGCGCATTATCTGGTCTACAAAATCATCCGTAACATCGCCGCCGATTTGATCCACCAGCTGTGAAGCGATTTCGGTGATGGCTTTATCCATATACAGGTCCTTGTACATACCCATTGTATCGCTGGTATCTTCCTCTCCAACGAAGGAATCCTTCACCTGCTTGATGACCTTTTCCACCATGAAGGTTTCAAAGCTCTTTACAGCATCTTCGATTTCCTCTTTTGAAGAATCCTTGGATATACCACCGATTGATTTGGCAGTAGCCTCTGCCAGCGCCTTGTTTTGATTTGCGTACTGCGTTTGCAGATACGTACTTGTTCCTAAAACATCCATTTTTTATCCCCCTGTGAAAACAATTGTATTTACAACTATTCGCAGGACTAAAATTCATTCATAATGGAAGTCTTTCAGACTTCTTTCCCGGTGCTACCGCACCTAACATTATTCATGAATTTAAGTCACTGATTCCAGTTTATAAATATCTAAATTTTTTTCTTTTACAAGCAAGCTTGACAAGAAAAAACTTTAGCTATTTATAACTGCGAATATTAACATCCTATCTCTTCAGATTATTAGCCTGCTCCAGCATAGTATCTGAAGTGGTAATAGCCTTTGAATTCATTTCGTATGCTCGCTGAGATATGATTAGATTAACCATTTCATCAGCTACATTTACATTGGAGCCTTCCAGGTAATTTTGAACAACCTGACTTCTAATCACGCCCTGTGTGTTCCACTCACCCATTGGCTCACCTGATGCATCACTTTCATCGTATAGGTTTTCGCCTATCTTCTCAAGGCCAACTCTATTGGTGAACTGATACAGAGCTACTGACTGTCCTGTAGCTACATCAACACCCTGGTTATTCCTATATGTGACCGCCAGTGTATCTGGATTGACCTTAAAATTCTCAGTTCCAGCTGTAGCTGGCATAGATATTGGACGTCCTGTCTGATCTAATACTCTATAGCCTTCTGCTGTGGTAAGTGTTCTAGTACCATCTGCCTCTGTGGACCAACCGAAGTTACCATTTCTGGTATAATGTGTTTCCTCACCATCCTGCACTGCAAAGAAACCAGAGCCGATGATGCACATTGCTGTGTTGCTATCATTAGCAAGCTGCGCTCCTTGAGTAAAATTAGAATTAAGAGATGCTACTCTTGTTCCAAGTCCTACCTGAGCACTGGTTGGCTTTGTCTCACCCTGTGCATTTGTACTTGGCGACTGCATTGTCTGATAAAGCAGCGTCTTAAACTGCGTGCTCTGAGATTTATATGCTGTAGTGTTTACATTCGCTAAGTTATTTGCAATTGTGTCAACTGCAACCTGCTGGCCCTTCATACCTGAAGCACCAGACCACAATGCTCTCATCATATCTTATGTACCCCCTAGTTATTGGCTCGCCTGTTACAGTCACAAGCATTAATATACTTCGCTCGACAGCACGTCTCGCTTAAGTATATTAATAGCTTGTTACTTACAGGCTATCTGTACTTATCTCACTGAACCTACGTTATTTACGGTTTTGTCTAGCGTCGCGTCTTCAGTTTGAATCATTTTCTGGCCGGCCTCATAGGCACGGGCTATCTGAATCATACTAACCATCTCATCAACTACGTTGACGTTGGAAGCCTCCAGCATTCCCTGCTCCATATAGCCTTCGCTCTCTATAATCTGTCCACCGTCGATTAAATCGTACAGGTTTTCACCATATTTATTTATGTAGTCGTAGTCTGCCACATCAACAAGTCCAATCGTATCAACCTCTTCCCCATTCTGACTAATGGTTCCGTCTTTGGCTATAGAATAAGGTAGTGATGGGTCTATCTGCACATATGAATCTTCACCCAGGGTAGAATTAAGTGCTGCATCCTGATTAAGCACGTAATCACCGTCACTTGTTCTAAGGAAACCTTCGCTATCTACTGTAAACGCCCCATCTCTTGTGTATTTAATAGAAGTTTCTCCGGCTTTGTTAGTAAAAGCAATCGCGAAAAAGCCTCTTCCAGCGATAGCAACATCCGAATCCTTATCAGTGATTTGGAATGCTCCCTGATCCCAATTGGTATAAGTCTCACCAACCTTGGCACCAAGAGAAATATATCCAATACTCTCTGGCATGTTGTGCAAAGCCGATGTGTCCTTTATTTTGATTGCAAGCCTTTCATCAAAAGCCTGTGCAACCATTGCCTCCTTCTTGTAGCCCGTCGTCGCAGAGTTGGCAAGGTTGTTAGTCATAACATCCATTCGCCTCTGTTCGTTTACCATTCCGGTATAGGCTGTATATAGTCCTTTTACCATGGCGCCCCCTTTAAGCTTAGTCTACAATACTCTCCATCTCATATATCGGAAACCCCATAATAAAATTAACCCCTCTTATGAAAAAAATTACAAAAAATAATCTTTTCCACAAAAGGGGTATCCTTCATCATTAAATATTTAATTAATCATCTGATAAAAGCTCTACATAACGGCCTGTTCCGATAGCTACGCAAGTAGTAGCTTCGTCAGCTGTCATTGTGTTGATACCTGTGCGATCCTCGATAAGCTCTTCAAGGCCACGAAGAAGTGCACCGCCACCTGTAAGCACGATTCCTCTATCAGCTACATCGGCTGCAAGCTCTGGTGGAGTCTTCTCAAGTACTGAGTGGATAGCCTCAACAATCTGCATTGTAGATTCCTTAAGCGCTTCCTCAGTCTCCTCAGATGAAACAGTGATTGTCTTAGGAAGACCTGATACAAGGTTACGTCCTCTAACATCCATTGTCTCTGGCTCACCAAGTGGGAAACAACGGCCGATCTTAATCTTGATATCCTCGGCTGTACGCTCACCGATAAGAAGATTATGCTTCTTACGCATGTAACGAACGATAGCCTCATCGAAATCATCACCAGCCACCTTGATAGATGTGCTGACAACTGAGCTACCAAGTGAGATAACAGCGATATCTGCTGTACCACCACCTATATCTACAATCATGTTACCCATAGGAAGTGAAATATCAATACCAGCGCCGATTGCTGCTGCAATAGGCTCCTCGATAATCTTAACATCACGTGCGCCAGCTGCGAAAGCTGCATCCTCAACGGCACGCTTCTCTACCTCTGTAGCGCCAGAAGGAACGCAAACTGCAATACGAGGCTTACGATAGCTCTTCTTGCCCATTGCCTTCTGAACGAAGTACTTAATCATCTTCTCTGTAACTGTATAATCAGAAATAACGCCCTGACGAAGTGGACGAACTGCAACGATGTTACCTGGAGTACGTCCAATCATAAGACGTGCCTCCTCACCGATTTCTTTAATTTTGTTAGTATCTCTATCAAAAGCCACAACTGAAGGCTCTTTTAAAACAACGCCTTTACCCTTTGCATATACAAGAACGCTTGCTGTACCTAAATCTATTCCGATATCTGATGCTGCCATTTTATAATTCCTTTCTATTTACTAATAATAGTCTATTAAATGCCCAATGGACAAAAAAACGCAATTTCACGTTTCTATTATATACGAAAATCCTTAAGTTTCAAGAGGATTTTCTTTCTATAATATGTACGCGAAATCACGTTTTGATTAGTAATTATTTACTAATGGTATTTAGAAGCATTTATCACACAACTTGCAAGCCGAAGGAGTTATTGCGCAGCCTCCTTTGGCAGTCTCTCGAAATTCCACAGGAAGTCGGCGACCTACGTTATACATGCAATCTAGCATTTCATCCAAAGGAATCATCTGGGTAATCCCAGATAAGGACATTTCTGCAGCAACTAATGCATTGGCTGCCCCTGATGCATTCCTGTTCTGGCAAGGATATTCCACCAGGCCAAGCACTGGGTCACAAATAAGGCCAAGCATGTTCATAAGTACTGTTGATGCTGCATAGGTACATTCCCTAGGAGTGCCACCCATCAGCTCTGTTGCTGCTGATGCTGCCATAGCTGCTGCAACACCCACCTCTGCCTGACAGCCTCCTACGGCGCCTGATACTGTGGCGTTTTGCATTGCAAGATAGCCTATAGCGCTGGCATTGAAAAGCCCATCTATTATTCTGTCATCAGAAATCTTGTATTCCTCTTGAAGTGCAAGTAATACTCCAGGTAGCACTCCAGACGAACCCGCTGTAGGAGATGCTACAATAAGACCCATTGAAGCGTTAACCTCAAGCACTGCCATGGAATAAGTGATTGCCTTTGACATCAGATTGCCAACTATGCTTTTACCAGCCTGTCTATGGTCATTTAGCTTCTTTGCTTCTCCACCAATGAGACCACCCATAGATTTAACAGCAACCTTAGTTGGACTGGTGGCAGATTCCTTCATTATCTTCCAGGCCTGCTGCATCTTATTTATTATATCTGCTTCTGTTGTTTCAAACTTACTGCACTCACGCATTTTCATAGCCTGAGAAATGGATATTCCTTCTTTTTCACATATCTCAAGCATCTCGTCTGCTTTCTTAAAATCCATATTGCACCTCTTATATCTGCACTAGCATTACATCTTCAACGTACTGATTCTCCATGATTGCATCCTTCAATTCCTCTGGAAGTGAGCTATCTGTCTCCACGATAGTGTATGCTCTCTCATGCTTGCCTTCTCTGAAAAGTCTCATGAAGGCTATGTTGATATCTCTGTCGCTAAGGGCACCTGCAATATGTTTGATTACACCTGGCATATCCTTTTGAACAATGATAGCTGCGCTGTACTCCCCAGTAAAATGTACAGGCACGTTATCAATTCGTACAATCCTACATTTGCCACCTCCGATAGATTCGCCTCGCACATCAAGAGTTTTTCCATCACCAGTTAAAATGTGGATATCAACTGTATTAGGATGTACGTCTGTCTCTACCTCGTTTGTTTTGAATTCGAACTCTACTCCACGTTCCTTAGCTATTTTGAAGGAATCTCTTATTCTTGTATCATCCGTCTTGAAACCTAGGATTCCCCCGAGCAAAGCTTTATCCGTGCCATGACCCCTATACGTCTCAGCAAATGACCCATATAACGTAAAATCAACATGTTTTATACTCCCCCCTGCCATTTTCCATGCTAAATAAGCAATCGAACTAGCTCCCGCTGTATGTGAGCTGGATGGACCTATCATATTTGGTCCCAAAACATCAAAAACACTAATAGAACTCATAATGTACACCTTTTGTTAAGCGATTAAATGTCCTAGGTCAAAATGGAATTTGTCTTGTAAAATCTCATTTTGACTTAGGACACTTATATTATTAAATAGTTATTTAATTTTAACACAGTCATAGTTAACTATAAAGAAAAAAACACCAGCGTTTTCACGCTGGTGGAGTATTCGGGGAGTGCGACCAAAGTTACCTCCGGTCGCTGAGTTATGAAAAATTTGGTATTAGCTTTCCGCTAGTACGTTAAGTAATATAACCCCCTTATGTGAAGACTAAGTGAAGATTAGGAAAATTTTTTCACAAAATAGACAAACTTACTCACTTATTTTTGTTGGTGGTCTACAAATATTTCTTAAGGTATTGTCCTGTGTAACTCTTCTTCACCTTTACAATTTCTTCTGGTGTACCCTTAGCTATTACGGTACCACCTCTATCTCCTCCGTCTGGTCCCATATCAATGATATAATCTGCGCACTTAATAACATCTAAGTTGTGCTCGATAACTACTACCGTATTTCCGGAGTCAGAAAGCTTGCGCATGATTTCAACAAGCTTGTTAACATCATCAAAATGAAGTCCTGTGGTAGGCTCGTCCAGGATATAGATGGTCTTGCCCGTGGCTCTTCGTGAAAGCTCAGTAGCAAGCTTGATTCGCTGAGCCTCACCACCCGACAAAGTTGTGGAAGGCTGGCCAAGCTTAATATATCCAAGCCCTACATCATACAGACTCTGAATCTTGTTAAGGATGCTTGGCACATTCTTGAAGAATTCCACTGCCTCCTCAACTGTCATGTCCAGTATGTCGTAGATTGTCTTTCCTTTATAATGAACCTCAAGTGTCTCACGGTTATATCGCTTACCTCCGCAGACCTCGCATGGAACATACACATCTGGAAGGAAGTGCATCTCAATCTTGATGATACC
>JAGBJE010000258.1 GCA_017934625.1 Pseudobutyrivibrio sp.
AAGGAGAAGAGGTATCTGGCACATGGACAATGACTGATGGCAGCTATTATATGAATATTAAGATGGGAGACAAAGAATTCAGCGGTGTCTTCTGTCAGATGAAGGATGAGGCTGGAAGCAATGTGTTTGTGTTCTCGGCAGTAGGTGGCAATGAGAGCTTATGGGGAGTGAAATACTAAAGAGGGAGAAAATATAAAAAGATGGACAAATTTTTTGAATACAATAAACCGTGGATTTTGCAGCGTGCAGATCCTTATGTATACAGACATACTAATGGAAAATATTATTTCACAGCATCAGTGCCAGAATATGACAAAATAATCCTAAGATGCAGTGGAACACTAGAGGGGCTTAAGGATGCACCGGAACTAGAGATTTGGCATAAGCATGAATCAGGCCCACAGTCTAAGCATATATGGGCACCAGAGATTCACTACCTTTTTGGTAAATGGTATATCTATTATGCAGGTGGGGAAGAAGAGGATATCTGGAAGATTCGTCCTTATGTGTTAGAATGCCAGGGTGATGACCCAATGCGAGACCCTTGGATTGAAAAGGGTAAAATGACAAGAGCAGCAACAGATGAATTTTCATTTGAGGCATTTTCTTTGGATGCTACTGTTTTTGAAAATCAAGGAAAGTGGTATTATATATGGGCAGAGAAGACAGGGGTAGGTAAGCAGATATCAAACCTTTATATTGCCCGTATGAAAAATGGATACACTCTTGAGACAGATCAGGTATTGTTAACTACACCTGACTATGATTGGGAGCGCCACGGCTTTTGGGTAAATGAAGGGCCATCTGTGATTAAGCATGATGGCAAGATTTTCATGACCTACTCAGCCAGTGATACAGGAATCAATTACTGTATGGGTATGCTTACAGCTGATGCTGATAGTGATTTACTTGACCCTCTATCATGGAAGAAGGAACGCTATCCAGTGCTTTCTTCATCTGCAGAGCATGTAGTATATGGTCCAGGTCACAATTCATTTACTGTTGATGAAGATGGAAATGACATTCTCGTATATCATGCTAGAACAGAAACAGAAATAGTAGGAGATCCACTTTATAATCCTAACCGCCATGCTATGCTGATGAAGTTTGGTTGGCAGGATGGAAGACCAGTGTTTAGTTATGATTGAAAATAGGGTATGTACCAGGTGTCTGCTGAGAGATATGATTGATGCAGACACCTCTATGATTGAAAAGTATAAGGCGGCTTTAAAGGCTGAGGATATTGTTAGTGACGTGGAATATGAAAGACGTCTTAATGTATGTAAGGGCTGCGATAAGCTTAATGAGGGCACCTGCATGGCCTGTGGCTGCTACGTAGAGCTTCGCGCTACCGCCAAGGTGTCCCGCTGCCCGAAGAAATTATGGTAAAAAAATAGCCTTCCCCCTCTGGGGGAAGGTGGCTGCGTAGCAGACGGATGAGGGTTATCTCTACATACAGCCCTCATCAGTCACCTGCGGTGACAGCTTGTCTCGCCTCCCGGCTCGGTCGTTGCTAAACAGGCTCCACTGGAGCCTAGCAACCCCAGTGGGAAGCCTTATTTATTTTATAGGACAGTAATTGATAGCAACTCGTATATCCTGTCCATAATTTCCGAAGGTCTTTCCGAAGAGTGTAACGCCTCCAATATGCTCTGCGTCATCCTCAACTGCAATTCTAAAATCAAGAGGCGCACCTTGCGCTAGCTCTAAATCCTCAATAGTAATATCTGAAATCTGAAGACCATCGATAAATGTTCCATGCTTGTTTACAACTAAAAGCTTTAGCAAGCCATATTGATTCCAGTTAGGTGGGAACCAGTCTGGGGTAAACATTCCGCGGATTTCTCCACCAAAATCACCAGGGCTTGTCCACATGCCAAGCTTCTTTCCATTTAGTGAAAATGAAATATCACTAGGCCAGTTGTTGTCAATGCCTGGTGCCTCAGATGAAATCTCAAAGGAGATGGAAATCTGAGTGATTTGATTGTTGCTAGGTATAAGATTTGGAAGAGAGTACTCTACGTAACCCTTTGTAAACCAAAGTATATCTGCATTAAAGTGGTCTGGATGACTAAAGTATCTGCTGTCATCAATTTCACCGATAACTGATTGGCTGTTGGCAAGACCACAAGTAGGACAGATATCATATTTAGAGAACTGACCAACCTTAATATCAGTAGTAAATACATTAGTAAGGTCTTCTGGCTTTTCGATTTCTACAACGATTTTGTCCTGAATAACAGAGCAAATCTTAGAATTGCCGTGACTGGCAGATTCATTGGATGTAGAAATGAGTCCACATTCCTCAAGCTTCTTTATATGGCCTGTAAGAGCACCGTTAGAAAGCTTAAGCTCTGTGGCTAGTTGGTTCATACTCATGTGATCATTTTCTAACAATATGTTAAGTATCTGGATACGCACGTCTGAGCCTAAGGCTTTAAATAATTCAAGTCCTTCTTCCAGTGATGTGATGTGTATCATAACACTGCTCCTTTTAAAAAAATATAAAATAATTACTATAATTATAAAAATTACTATAATTCATGTCAATATTTAAGGCCGAAAACCCTGCTTTTATTTTAGAAAAAATTAAATCTATTGACGATTTTGCGCATGAAATCGATGAATTTTGAAAACTGTTGTGCAATTTGCCTAAAAAATCTATGGCGAATTTGTGAAGAATAAAAGAATATCCAAAATACTTTAGAAGAATCTAAAATATTTATTGACTTATGATATTGCAGATTTATAATAGTTACATAATCGTTAAAGAGCTTTTACAAGTTAGACCTTCGACTAACAAGCCTCAGTCAATTGTACTACACTTTAAAAGCTCTAAACAATTAAAATTAACATTTTCTTTTTACAAAAGGAGGAGAAGAATGAAGAAGAAATTGATTAGTGCTTTACTTTGCACATCAATGGCAGCAAGCTTATTCGTAGGCTGCGGCGGTGCGGCTTCAGAAGGTGGGGTTGATCCTGATGCTGCTGCAACAGATGAGGAGGCTGCTGAGTCAGCTGAGTCAGAGGTAGTAACAAACACATTTGGTGATCCAAACGGAACACATCTTGAGATGTGGACATTCGTTGAGCTTCACGGTCAGCACTATGGTGTAATGGCAGAGGAGTGGAACAAGGAACACCCAGATAACACAATCGAAATTACATGTACAACATATCCATATGGTGATATGCATACAAAGCTTCTTACAGCTCTTGAGGCTGGCACAGGTGCTCCAGATATCTGTGATGTAGAAGTTGGTCAGTTCCCTAACGTAGTTGAAGGTCTTGATCAGTGGCTTGTACCACTTAACGATTACGCTAAGGATTACCTTGATACAATGGTTCCTGCAAGAATGGAAACATATCAGGGTGAAGATGGTAACTACTATGGTGCTCCATACCACGTAGGTGCAACAGTAATGTATTACAACGTTGCAGCAATGTCTGAGGCTATGGGACTTAGCCAGGATGAAGTAATTGCTAAGATTGATGCAGTTAAGACATGGAAAGATTACGAAGCTCTTGGTAATGAATACCTTACAGCTTTAGGAGATGATACAAAGTACTTTACATCAGTTGATACAGGCGGAGTTGATTGGTTATGGCTTGCAATGGCTGAGTACGGTGATGATTGGACAGGTGGATTTGATAAACCAGCAAACGTTCAGCTTGATTCAGTTAAGGAAATGCTTACAATGCAGCAGTCTTGGTTAAAGTCAGGATTTGCAATGGTTTCTCCAGATGGACATGTTGACCTTGAAGCTGGTTTCCAGAACATTATGGATAGAAACATTGTTTCTTTCCCTAAGGCAATGTGGTATATGTCACGTTTCACAAACTACATGCCTGATGAGAAGGGTAACTGGTATATCGCTAAGTGTCCTGTATTCAAAGAGGGACAGAAGTGCTCAGTAGGTATCGGTGGTACAGGTACAGTTGTAACACAGCAGTCAGCTAACAAAGAACTTGCAGCAGAGTTTACATGCTGGGCTAAGATGTCAGAGGCTGGTGAGCAGCATATCTGGGATACACTTGGATTTGATGTATGTAACACAGCTCTTTGGGGTGATGAAGCATTCGCACATGATGATAACAACCAGTACAACCAGTTCTTCATCAACTATCCATATGATGTATTAAGCGAAATCGGAATGGACAACATTGGTAAGATTTCAGTTGTATCTATCAGCCCAACAATCAACGAGTATCTCTGCACAACAACACTTAACGAAGTACTTGAAGATCCAGACTACTCAATCGATGATGCCCTTCAAGAGGCACAGGATGCGATAGATATGGAGCAATAAGGAGAATATTTTTACGGGATGCCGGCCTAGGCAGGCATCCCAATTTTTAAAAATGGAGAAAGGTGCGTTATGAAGATCAAGAATTTTTTATACTCTCAGAAGGTGGCACCATACGTATTTGTTTTACCTTTTATTTTAAGCTTTTTCTTTTTCTGGGTTTATCCCCTTATTACAGCTTTCACAATGAGCTTCCAGGATATAGGAGCAATCAAATCTGATTGGGTTGGTTTTGCAAACTATGCAAAGCTTCTCAAGGACAATGTATTTCATATTGCAGTATGGAACAGTGTTAAATACATGTTTTTCACATTAGTCCTTCTTATTCCATTCCCAATGCTTTTTGCAGTGCTTCTTGATAGCAATTTGGTAAAGGCAAAGGGCGTATGGAAAGCTATTCTTTACATGCCAGCATTAACATCAGTAGTTATTTCTGGTACATTATTCCGCCTGATGTTTACAGAGTACACAACAGGTCAGATGAACATGATTACAGCGGCTTTAGGCCTTGGAACATATAAATGGTTAAAGATGGGCTGGTCAGGTATGCTCGCTCTCTTAATCGTAGCCTGCTGGAGATGGACAGGTGTAAACATGCTCTATTTCCTTTCAGGTCTTAAATCAATCGATACTTCATTATATGAAGCTGCCGATATTGACGGCGCAACAGGATGGCAGAAGTTCAAGTATGTAACACTTCCACTTCTTAAGCCAACAACAGTATATGTACTTACAATTTCAGTATATGCTGGTCTTGCAATGTTCCTTGAATCATATATGTTATGGGCAGGAAATTCATCACCAAACAACATCGGTCTTACAATTGTAGGATACCTATACAAGCGTGGTATTGAAAAGAATGATATGGGTTATGCATGTGCAGTAGGTGTAGTACTTCTTGTTGTAGCACTTATTATCAACTTTGCACAGCTTATCGTTAACGGTACATTCAAGAAGGGAGAGGATTAATATGGCAAAGCAAAAGACAATGGCTAGCTCTCCTAAAAGAGTTGTGGGCACAGTACTTGGCACAGGATTTTTTGCAATCCTTTGTTTGATAATTATTTTTCCTGTATTTGCAGGTTTACTTGCTTCATTTAGACCTGGTACAGAGCTTATTCGTAGGGGACTTTCAGTAGATTTGAATGTTACCACAATGAATCTTGACAACTACAAATACTTATTTAGCGGTAACGCTGATAGTGTTAAATATTTCATGTGGTACAAGAATTCGTTATTAATTACCATTATTTCGGTAGCACTTACACTTATAATCTGCTATTTTGTTGCTTATGGTCTAACAATGTATGAGTTTAGATTTAAGAATCTGCTCTTTACAATAGTACTTGCAACAATGATGGTGCCTTTTGAAATCCTTATGCTTCCATTATATAAGGAAATCATAGCACTTAAGCTTATAGATACTTATGTAGGTGTAATTATCATTGGACTTTGTTCAGCATCAACAATTTTCTTCTTTAGACAGTACTTATCAGGACTTCCAAAGGATTTGCTTGATGCAGCACGTATCGATGGCTGTAGCGAATACGGTATTTCAGTAAGAATTATTCTTCCACTTGCAAAGCCAGCCTTTGCATCAATGGGTATCTTAAGCGCTATGGGTGCATGGAATGCTATTCTTTGGCCATTGCTTGTACTAAAGGGAGCTGAGAAATTCACACTTCCAATCGGACTTAATACATTACTTACACCATACGGCAACAACTATGATGTACTTATTGCAGGATCAATGTTTGGAATCCTTCCAATATTCATAATCTTCCTGATCTTCCAGAAGTACATCATCGATGGAATGACAGCTGGTGCCGTAAAAGGTTAAAAACTAATTTACACACTGGCTGATTAAATGAGTCTGTAACTATCAAATTTAAGTGAGTCTGTAGTTGACAAGCTATTATATTTCTAAAGCGGAGCTTTTCATGCGAAGCGTAGAAATCATAATGCTTGTTAGCGTAACAGACGGATTATAGTGAAGAGAACAGGCAGACTAAAGGAGAGAATATGGCAAAATTAGTAATTAACAACGAAAACAAAAAGAGCACCATTGCCCCAGAAATCTATGGACATTTTTCTGAGCATTTGGGCCGTTGCATCTACGAGGGCTTATACGTAGGTGAAAACAGCGACATTCCTAATGTAAACGGAATGCGTACAGATGTAGTAGAGGCACTTAAGGAAATGAAGGTGCCAGTACTTCGCTGGCCAGGTGGATGCTTCGCAGATGAGTATCACTGGATGGACGGAATTGGTCCAAAGGAAAATCGTAAGAAAATGATTAACACACATTGGGGTGGTGTTGTAGAGGACAACAGCTTTGGTACACATGAGTTCTTCGAGCTTTGTAGACAGCTTGGCTGTAAGACTTATGTAAATGCTAACTTAGGTTCAGGCACTGTTCGTGAAATGAGCGAATGGGTAGAGTACATGACCTTCAACGGAGTTTCTCCAATGGCAGATCTTCGTAAAGCTAATGGTCATGAGGAACCATGGGTAGTAGATTACATTGGTGTTGGTAATGAAAACTGGGGTTGCGGCGGAAACATGCGCCCTCAGCACTATGCAGATGAGTATAGACGTTATCAGACTTATGTTAGAAATTACAATGGCAACAAGCCTATTGCAAAGATTGCCTGCGGTGCTAATGTAGATGATTATCACTGGACAAAGGAAGTGCTTGATACATGCTTTGACCATACACCAGAGCAGTTCCATGGCTTTATGGATGGTCTTTCACTTCATTATTATACACTTCCAGAGACAGAGGATGATTGGAACTTCAAGGGAAGCGCTACAGATTTCACCGAGGAAGTATTCTATCAGACACTTAAGCGCAGCTACTTCATGGAAGAGCTTATCAACAATCATGGGGCAATCATGGATCAGTATGACCCAGAAAAGAAGATTGGTCTTATGATTGATGAGTGGGGTATTTGGACAGATGTTGAGCCAGGTACAAACCCAGGCTTCTTATATCAGCAGAACACTATGCGTGATGCACTTGTTGCAGGTATGAACCTTAATATCTTTAACAAGCACTCAGACCGTGTGAAGATGGCATGTATTGCACAGATGATTAACGTTCTCCAGTCTGTAATGCTTACAGATGGCGAGAAGATGATTAAGACACCTACTTACTATGTATTTAAGATGTTCCGTCATCACCAGGGTGCTACTCTCCTTGGAAGTGACTTACTTGAGAATGGTACAGTAGGCACTGGAAAGAACGAGCTTCCAAAGGTATTTGAATCAGTATCTGAGGATGCAAACGGTGTTATTACAATAACTCTTACTAACAACTCTCTTGAGGCAGCTGAGGATGTTGCGATTCAGCTTACAAAGGATGGTGGTTCATACAATGTATGCGAGGCTACCTATGTAACAGGCACTATGGCTGCACACAATACATTTGAGGCTCCAGAGGTTGTTAAGGAGCAGGAATTCAAGGATTACTCAAAGACAACAGAAGGCATTAAGGTTACACTTCCTAAGTGCTCAGTTGTAAGTATCCGATTAAATAGGTAACTTTCTTTTTCATAAATCCTTCCATATAATAAATTCAGATAGGCCGGCAGAGAAATCTGCTGGCTTATTGCATTAGATGGGTGGTTTGAGTTATACTCAAACAGGTTAAACTTTATTAGAATAGGATGAAATTATGGGAGATTATATTATTAGTTGCTGTTCAACAGCGGATGTTACAGATGCATATTTAAAAGAAAAGAACATTGAGTATATTTGCTTTCATTATTATTTAGATGATAAGGCATATAAGGATGATTTGTATCAGTCTATGTCGCCTCAGGATTTTTATCAGGCTATGTTAGATGGTGCAATGACTAAGACATCTCAGGTTAATGCTGAGGAGTTCACTCAGTATTTTAGAAAGTTTTTAGAGCAGGGTAAGGATGTTATTCATCTTACTTTATCAAGTGGTATTTCTGGTGTTATTAATTCAGCACGTATTGCAGCTGAGGAGCTTTCAGAGGAATTTCCTGATAGAAAGATAGTAGTTTTTGACAGCCTTACAGCATCAGCAGGCTATGGCTTGTTCATGGATAAGCTTGCCTCACTTCGTGATGAGGGATATAGCTTTGATGAGCTTGTAAAGTGGACTGAGGAGAATATCCAAAATCAAAACACATGGTTCTTTACAACAGACCTTACATTCTTTATAAGAGGCGGTAGAATCTCCAAGGTATCAGGCTGGTTTGGTACAGCTCTTAACATCTGCCCACTTCTTAATATTAATGATGAAGGAAAGCTTATTCCTAGACAGAAGTGTCGTGGTAAGAAGATGGTTAAGAAGGCTTGCCTTACAGCTATCAAGGAGCGTATTGAAAACGGAGCAGATTACGACCAGAATATTTTTATCACACATTCAGTGTGTATGGAGGATGCCAGGGAGATGGCTGACATGTTAGAAGAGGCATTTCCTAAGATGAAGGAAAAGGTTCGTATTTTCGATATTGGACCTACAATCGGCGCACATACAGGCCCTGGTACAGTTGCGATTGGTTTTTGGGGTGGCAAAAAGGAGAATTAAGCTATGAAAGAAAAGATTAAAGAGTTTAGGTTAAACATTACAATACCTGCTATCTTTACAGTGGCTGTTGGCATTTTACTTTTAGTTTTTCCAGTGGAAAGCATAGCTACTATCAGCAAGGTTATTGCAGCGATTATTATTTTGTCAGGTATTTTTATTGTAATTAGCCAGATTTTTGAGCGAGGCTTAAACAATGGCCTTGGAATAGCAGTTGGAGCAATAGTTGCTGTTATTGGCATTTGGTTATTTAACGATTCAGGTAAGATTATCAGCATTATTCCAATTGCCATTGGTGTAATTCTTGTAATTCATGGTGTGCAGGATCTTGGCATGGCTATTGAAGCAGCTAAGGCAAAGGCTACTGGCTTTTGGGTAAGCTTTATACTTGCAGCTATTAATATTATCTTTGGAATTATTTGCATTGGCGCAGCGTTCCAGGTAGTTAGTCTTGCAACTCAGCTCATTGGTATCATGCTTATTTGGGATGGCATTACAGATTTTGGTATTGTTCATTCTGTCAGAAAGGCTACAGGTTCTGTAGTAGATGGAACTATTACTAAAGAGGAAGATATCTAAAATGAGACAAATGGAATTTAAAATGGAACGTACGGGCTTGCTTAAGGTGGGCGATGTGCTTCCAGTTACAGAATATGCCCTTTCTAACTCATATTATTATGTGTTAGGAAGGTCTTATGCTATGTCCGCAAACTACACAACCTTGGAGAGGGTCAAAACAGTTAATGGCAAGACAGAGGCTAAGGTTGTAGACGTTAAAGAGACACCAAAGGGATTTTACGTTACAGTTGAATATGAAGATTCTTGAGGAGATATATGAATAATCAATCACAGAACGCAATCGATATTGTGCTTGCAGAAAGCTTGAAGGAGCTTGCTGTGATAAAGCCTATCGATAAAATAACAATTAAAGAAATAACAGATAAGGCGGGAGTAATCAGACCTACCTTTTACAATCATTTTCAGGATAAATATGAGCTTTTAGAATGGATTACTGTAAATGAATTGTTTGCACCGGCAGATCCACTTCTTTCTAATGGAATGCTGAAGGAGGGTGTTACATTTATCCTTACAACCATGGAAAGAGAAAAGGATTTCTACAAGAGAGCAGCAGCGTTAGAGGGACAGAATTCTTTCAACGAGATTTTCAACAGATGTGTGGCAAATGCAGTGCTTAAATATATAGATGTTGAAAGCCTGGCTGCCATGGCTGATTATAGCTGGCTTAAAAAGGAAATAGTGGCAGAGTTTTTGGCTCACTCTATAAGCTGGGTAACAATCCAATGGATAAAGCGTGGTATGAATGTTCCGGTAGAAGAACTGGCAGATGTATACGTTAAAATTTTTAGAAGCCCAATTATAGAGGTTATTACTAAGGAAAGACATTAATACAAATATTTAATAATGTAGCTTTAGTTTAAACAAGCTTATATTATTGAATATTCTATAGACTATATGTATTGAGCTATTATAATTAAGCAAACTGTAATTAATGTGAAATGGAGTAAATATATTATGACTTGGTTTGAAAACTTGCTTATCATAGCAGGTATATTATTAGATGTTTTTGCTGCAATGGAAATACAAGGGGC
>JAGBJE010000259.1 GCA_017934625.1 Pseudobutyrivibrio sp.
GAATGCTTAAATAACAGCTTCTTCACAATCTGGAAACATTTTAAGTCTATAATATCCTCAGTCAATAATAAATGAGGAGGGCTTGTGTATGTATTTCGAGATAACAACGGTAACTGGTGAATTTGTTTATATTAATTTGCAGCAGATTACAGCTGTGGAGCCGGTTGAACATGCAGTATGTACTTCAGACGGAAGTAAATATAAAATGACAGCAGAATCCTATGATGATTTGATTAAAAATCTTGGGATTGTCTAAAGCTTACACCGTATATTAATGTTTTTAATTTAATACTTACATTTTGGATTTAATCATGATACAATTGCTTGGCAATTGAAAAGAGTATGGTTAAATTGGAAACGCACATCCTCCGGATGATAACGAACAACACATTAATTCTTAATCGTTATTCATTATCAGAAGGAGGTTTTTTATGCCAAAAAATAAGTTTCAGGATGTAGTTTATACAATTATCATGGCCACTATCATGGTTTACGGAATGGTGGTTTACAATGTAGCACTTAACATGGGTGGTGTTAGCGGTGCCACTTTCTTAGCAGCTTTACATGAGCTTCCAATCATGGTGCCTATCGCATTTATCCTTGAGTTTTTCATCGTAGGTAAGATTGCTAAGGCTCTTGCTTTCACAGTAGTACGCCCTACAGATAGACCACAGTTTATCACTTATGCAATTTCTATTTGCATCTGCTGCATCATGTGCCCTATCATGAGCCTTGTTGCTACTATCCTTTTCAAGGGCACTAAGACATTTGGTACATGGGTACAGACATGGGCTATGAATTTCCCAATGGCCCTTTTATATCAGTTGTTCTACTGTGGACCATTTGTACGTCTTATCTTCCGCAGCATCTTCCGTGAGAAAAAGGACCAGAAGACAAGCGTAGCTAAGAGCGAATCTAAGGCAGCATAGTTTATTTCATAAAACAAGCCTGACTGTAATTCGCAAGCTCTAATATTTCATTTGCTTCACATGTTAGTGAAGCAAAGAAATCATTAGGCTTGTGAATGTAACAGTCAGGCTTATTTATTATCCAATGTTATCGTATATGCGTAGTTCATAATGCTATCCTGCTGCTCTCCCTGAAGGGAAGGGTTAAGCTAGTTTTTTCAGCCCTTCACTGCCCCTTCTGCTATTCCATCTACCATGTTTTTAACTAGGGCGAAATATAGAATTACGATAGGCACTGCGATAAATACGCTTCCTGCGGCAAATCTGGCGAATTCTGTTTCATCTAGACTCATCAGTCCAACAGCCACTGTATACAAATCCTTTTCCTTTAATAATAGCTTTGGCAAAATAAAATCTGACCATGGCCATGTAAAAGATGTTAATGCCGTATATACGATAATTGGCTTTGAAAGTGGCAGGTTGATTTTCCAAAATATCTGTGCAGAATTGGCACCGTCTATTTTGGCTGCTTCATCGATAGCCTTTGGTATGGTGTCGAAGAAGCCCTTTTGTGTAAGGTAGCCCATAGGCGCACCTGCTGCATAAATCAAAATCAATCCCCAAATGCGATTAATCAGACCAAACTGAGTCATCAGAATATATACAGCCGTCATTCCCATGAAGGATGGAAACATGCCAAGAATCATGGTGATTTTCATCATTGTTTTTCTGGCCCTAAACTCAAATCTGGACATTGTATAGGCAGTAAGAATTGTGAGAAAGGTGCCAAGAAGACAGCTGCCAACAGCAACAAACAATGTATTCAAAAACCATCTTGGATAGTTGTACATTGTGGTATCTGTAAATAATTTCTTAAAGGTGGCTACGCTGTAGCTTTTTGGGAAGAACCCATCAAATGAATATATGCTTCCTGACTTTGAAAATGATGCAAGTACAATCCAAAGGCAAGGGAAGAAAAAGATAAAGGCTACAATTAAAAGTAATGCATAGGTCCAGGTAGCATCAATGATTTTTCCAACGCTTTGCTTTTTCATCATTGGAAGGTATCCTCCTCTCTGTAGGATGGTGATTTAACATATACTGCAAGTGAGATGGCTGATGTAATTATAAAAATGATTAATGAAATAGCCGCGCCAATGCAGTAGTAATTGTTATCTATGGATAGATTGTAGAGCCAATTGATTAGCAAATCTGTATCGCTGGCCAGGAAATATCCATCCATGTATAATCCACCTCTGAGGAAGTAAAAGATTCCAAAGTTATTGAAGTTACCAATAAACTGTCCTAATAAAACAGGGGTTGTTGCAAAAAGCATAAATGGCATTGTCAGCTTTCTAAACTGCTGAAATGGTGTTGCTCCATCGATTCTGGCTGCCTCGTATAAAGACATATCTCGGTTTGAAAGATGTCCTGTGGCAAGCAGCATGATTGATGGAACACTAATCCAACAATTTACAAGGATTCCTATTAATCTGGCCATCCATTTTGCATCCAAATCAAGGAAGCCTATTGGGGTTGCGCCTGTAGCCTTTATCATCTGATTGATTGGCCCACCGTAGGAAAACATA
>JAGBJE010000260.1 GCA_017934625.1 Pseudobutyrivibrio sp.
ATCCGTGAGATTATTCCATTCCCAATGAATAAGAATGCACAGGATATTATGATGGATGCTCCTGCTACAGTAGAGCAGAAGCAGCTCGACGAAGTACACATCGCCATCGTAATGCCCGAAGAGGATAAGTAATAACTCGGCGGCAATTTAGGTTATCATGCTCCCGCAAGCCATCTCCCATTTCAGTCAAGGAAACCTCCCTAAAGGGTCCCTCCTTAACTGAATGGGGCCCTCTTGCTCGCGCTTGCCTAGTTTACGTAGCCGCCTAGTGATATTAAAAGTCAGTGAGGTTTCACTGGCTTTTTTTGTACCCAGGTATCTCACAGACGCACTCAACCTAAAGTAATAGCAGGGGTGGCAATATTAGAATTAATTGCATGATTTTGGAATGAGCCTAGTAGAATCTTAAAGCAGTTTTTGAATGTTTTCGTATGGGCTGCCACGGACGGCAGCCCAAGGCTGATAGGGAAATGGACTGAGCTTGAAGCCGGTAGGAAAACATACAAAAACTGCTTTTAATTCTACTTGGCGAATGTAATATGAATGCAATTAATACTAATATTGCTGCCCCTGCTATTATGAAAACCACCAAGTGCCTGTGAGATATCTGGGTACAAAAAAAGCACTGCAATTTGCAGTGCTTTGAGCAGTTCCTAGCGGAATCGAACCGCTGTTTTCGCCGTGAGAGGGCGACGTCTTAACCGCTTGACCAAGGAACCATATTCGTTGTTTTCTTAGGTGTTTGCCTCAGCAACGAAGATAATAATACAGGAATTTCGGTAGAAAGTCAACAGAAAATTGACATGTTATTTTTAACAATAAATTGGCGATTTCGTTGCGATTTTTGTGCAAAACTATTAGAATGAGTATATAGGGTAAGATAAAGGTAAAAGAGGAAGAAAAAGGGGGTAATAATATGGCTCAAAGTAACATGCTGGCTATGATTTTGGCTGGTGGCCGCGGTAGTCGCTTGCATGAATTGACTAACAAGGTTGCAAAGCCAGCGGTATCTTATGGAGGTAAGTACCGCATTATTGATTTTCCACTTAGTAATTGCGCAAATAGCGGTATTGATATTGTAGGTGTTCTGACACAGTACGAATCTGTGCTTTTGAATAGTTATGTGGCAGCAGGTGGAAGATGGGGACTTGATACTAAGGATAGTGGTGTGTTTGTACTGACACCTAGAGAGAAGGCTGATTCTGGGCTGGATGTTTATCGCGGTACAGCTGATGCAATTTCACAGAATATTGATTTTATCGATGCGTATGATCCTGAATATTTGCTGGTATTGTCAGGTGATCATATCTATAAAATGAATTATGATAAAATGCTTACTTTCCATAAGGAGCAGAATGCTGATGCTACTATTGCAGTTAGAAGTGTTCCTATGAAGGAGGCTAGCCGATTTGGTATTATGAATACTGATGATGAGCGTCGTATCATAGAGTTTGAGGAGAAGCCAGCTAATCCTAAGAGCAATTTGGCTTCTATGGGTATTTATATCTTTACATGGAAGACTATGAGAAAGCTTCTTGTGGAGGATATGAAGAATCCTGATTCTAGTCATGATTTCGGTAATGACATTATCCCAAAGATGATTAATGATGATAAGAGATTATTTGCATATGAGTTCTCTGGCTATTGGAAGGATGTAGGAACTATTGATTCCTTATGGGAAGCTAATATGGACCTTCTTGATAGCGATAATGAGCTTAATTTGGATGATACATCTTGGAAGGTTTATACCGAGGATACTGGTACAATTCCTCAGTATATTGCAGAGACTGCAAAGATTGATAATGCCTACATTAATCAGGGCGCACATATTGGTGGCGAGGTTACAAAATCAGTTATCTTTACCAATGTAAAAATAGCTCCTGGGGCAAAGGTAATTGATTCCGTGCTGATGCCTGGTGTAGTGGTTGAAGAGGGAGCTGTGGTTACCAGAGCACTGGTAGCGGAGAATGTTCACATCGGTAAGAACTGTACAGTTGGAAATAAGAAGAGCGAGGAAATCCTTCTCGTTGCAAAAAATGTAAAGGGGGAGGATTAATATGGTGAATAAAGCATTTGGCGTGATTAATTCAGCCGCAAACTATATTAGAGTAGAGGGATTGCATGATTATAGACCAATCGGTGCATTTTCGTTCTTGGGAAGATTTCGTGTTATCGATTTTCCTATCTCAAACATGAGCAATAGTGGTCTTGATAGAATTCATGTGTATCTAAATTCGAGACCTAGGTCTATAGTGGAGCATATCGGTGATGGCAGACACTATAATATCAATTCTAAGCGTGGTAACCTGCAGTTGTTATTTACCCAGAATAACGGCGCCAGCTCTATTTATAATACAGATATTAATGCATATCTTGAAAATTTAGAGCAGATAGAAAGGATGCCACAGGATTATGTGGTGATTGCACCAAGCTATATGGTGTATAAGCAGGATTTTCAGAAGCTGTTAGATGACCATGTTGAGTCAGGAGGAGATATCACCCTTTTATATCATAAGGTGGATTCTGCTAAAGAGTATTTCAGAGGCTGTAATGTGGTTACCCTTAACAAGCAAAAGGGTGTGCAGAAGATAGAGCGTAACATGGGTACTGCCAAGGAAAAGCTTATAAGTATGGATACTTATGTTATGAAGAAGGAGCTTTTTATTGAACTGATTAAGAAGGCAAAGAGAGAGTCATCAGCATATTCTCTTGCAGATATGATTGCAATTGCTTGCGAGACTTTAGATGTTAGAGGCCATCAGCACAAGGGATATTTTGCAGCTATCACAAGCCTGGATGATTACTTCCGTGCTAACACAGAGCTTCTTGATTATGAGACAGCCATGGATTTTTTCAAGACAGATTGGCCATTCTACACAAAGACAACAGATGCTTGTCCAACCCAGTACTTCCACGGGGCAAATGTAAAGCATTCTATGGTATGTAATGCAGGTCTTATTGAAGGAACAGTGGAGAATTCAATTATTGGACGTAATGTTCATATTGGAAAGGGCGCTGTAGTAAAGAATTCTATTATTCTTTCTTATGTAGATATTGCTGATGGTGTATATATTGAAAATGCTGTTATAGATAAGTGGGTAGAGGTGAAGAAGGTTAAGAAAATTGTTTCTGATTCAGTAACACCTGCATATATTAAGCGTAATGACAAATTATAAAAGAAATATGAAGACTTGGGAACAACCGTTATGGGGTGTTCCCGTTTTTTATGCAAATAATTAGATAATAATGGGTGAAGTTGGTAGATATTTTAAAAATTCTGTGTATTGTGTTGAAAAATATTACAGTTATCGTAAAATTTAGATAGTTATGAGCGTGTGACTTTGTAACGAGAGGAGCTTGAGTATGGGAAAAAACGAAAAAGTGATTGATACCAATAAAATGACTGGATTTAGGTCGATTAAATCTACAGTAGCATTATTGGTACTTGTGAGCATGATTATTATTGCTGTTGCTGGAGAAATAATTGCACTTGAGATATTTGTAGCAGACCAGGAAGCTACTATGTTAAACGTAATGGAGGAGCAAGCAACGGCCTACGGTAAGTTGCTGGATGAATCCCCAGAGGCTGATTACAATAGTATTTTTAGTGGTGTAAAAATTGGTGGACTTGAATCCAGCTATTTACTTTTAACAGATGAATTTGGAACAGTTCTTTTCCATGGCACTGATTCCTCACGTGTTGGAAAGGAAACAATGAGTACGGCTGTTAAGGAAATATCTGCCAAGCTCCAAAAAGGTGAAAATGTAACTAGCGGATATTCCCAGTATACAATTGACGGAGTTGAAAAATTTGCTGCATATTATATCACTAAGGATAAGAGAATTATGGCAGCTGTAATGAATCAGGATGAGGTTACAGCTGAGATAACAGCAAGCTTTGTTAAGACATCTAGTGGTATATATGTTGTTGTTCTTATAATAATCGCACTTTTGGCATATATGGTTGTAGGCTATGTGGTTAAGCCTGTTGCTGTTATCGAGGATATGGTGCAGCGAGTTACAGATTTTAATCTGCAGCGCGACCATCGTCCTACCACACTTAAGCTGTATCAAAGAAGAGATGAATTTGGTATTATTGCTCGCTCGGTTCGCAGAATGAGACATAATCTTATAGAGGTTTTAGGCCGTCTTGATAGCTCATCTGATGACCTTAATGGCAAAGCAACCCATCTTAAGGATACTATGGCTCATGTCTCTCAAAATACATCTTCTAACTCAGCTACAAGTGAAGAGCTTGCGGCATTTATGGAAGAGACTACAGCCACAACAGATTCTATTACAAATAGCATGAATAATGTTACTGAGAAGGCTCGTAACGTTAACCAGAATGCTTCTGATGGTATGAAGACTGCCAGCGATATCCAAAGCAAGGCACAGGAGATTGCGGTGCAGGCTAAAACATCTGGTGATAAGACTCAGAATGCTATTAAGGAGATTTCAGCCCGTGCAGATTCCGCAGTGGAGGAGTCAAAGGCTGTTAATAGAATTAACGAGCTTACAGACACAATTAACTCTATTGCAAGTCAGACAAACCTTCTTGCATTAAATGCTTCTATTGAGGCTGCAAGAGCTGGTGAAATGGGCAAAGGCTTTGCGGTTGTTGCTGGTGAGATTGGAACTCTTGCAGATCAGACCGGTGTTGCTGTAGGTGATATTTCATCTATTATTGGTGATGTTAATACTGCAGTTCAGAACATGGCAGATTGCATTTCACAGATGCTTGATTTGATGAATAACGTGGTACTTAAGGATTATCATGCATTTGAAGAGGGCTTCAATCAGTATCATGATGATGCCAAGTATTTTGAGGAATCCATGAAGGATATTTCATCTAACGTTTCAGAGCTTACAGAATCTATTGAGCTTATTGAAAATTCTATTGGTGATATTAATAGTGCGATGGGTGACTCCGCAGCTGGTATTACTGATATGGCTGCCAAGGAAACTGATATTGTTCAGCTTGCAAGTGACGCTAACGAAATAGCTATTGAATCCTTAGATTTGTCGGATAAGTTAAAGGGAATCATTAAGGAATTCCAGCTTACACCAGATCAGATGACACAATAATAATGATAAATTTTTTCACATCCTCTTTTGCATGGTTGGCAAGAGAGGATGTTTTTTTTAGGAAGATATGATAAAATCTATTTTGCATTTAAAAAGCAAATGATTTTATCAGGAGGAAAATATGTTACCAGAGCAAACAATAGAATTTAGATATGACACACAGCTTCTCATTGAGGGCGAGAACCTTGATGAGGATGAAATCAACGATTACATCACAGAGCACTTTGTTGGAGACAGCCTTCTTGCTGTAGGTGATGAGGAGCTTATCAAGATTCATTATCACACAAACGAGCCATGGAAGGTATTAGAGTACTGCCGTACTCTTGGCGAGATTTATGATATCGTCGTTGAGGATATGGACAGACAGGCAAGAGGGTTACAAGGTTAGCAGATAGGAGGGACCCGCTTTAGCGGGAGGAACCTGTCTGCCACAGCAGGCCCATTGCCGAAGGCAATTTGCATGGGCCTTGCTTTCCCGTAGAAAAATAAAGGGACCCACTAAAGTGGGCCTTGCTTTCCTTTAAGGAGTTTTTATGAGTAATAATAGTTTTGTTTTAAAGGGCAGCATAGCCTTTTCTGAAAACAGTAAGGATATAATTACATATAGCAATGGTTATCTGGTTTGTGAAAAAGGCATCTGTAAGGGTGCCTTTTTAGAGCTACCTGAGAAGTATAAGGCATTGCCATTGATAGATTATGGCAATAAGCTTATAGTTCCTGGCATGACAGATTTACATGTGCATGCACCACAGTATACCTTCCGTGGAATTGGTATGGATGAGGAGCTTTTAGAGTGGCTTAGCACATATACATTCCCAGAAGAAGCAAAATATGCTGATATGGAATATGCACGTAAGGCATATTCATATTTTTCAGAGGATTTGCGCCGTTGCTTTACCACACGTGCAGTTGTTTTTGGCACTCTTCATAATGAGGCTACCATAGAGCTTATGGACCAGCTTGAAAAGACTGGCGTCATTACCTATGTTGGAAAGGTCAACATGGATAGAAACGGTGGAGAGGGGCTTGAAGAGGCAGACGCCGCTGAATCACTTCAGGCTACAGAAGACTGGCTTGAAGCTATCGCAGGTAGATACAAAAACACTATGCCGATTCTCACACCACGTTTCATCCCATCATGCTCTGATGAGCTTATGAAAGGACTTGGTAGACTTTCAGCTGAAAAGGGGCTTAGAATTCAGTCTCATTTATCAGAGAATCCATCAGAGGTAGCATGGGTTAAGGAATTGGTTCCTGAATCTACATGCTATGCAAATGCATACGAATTATTCGATACAATGGGCACTGTTGATTGCCCAACAATCATGGCGCATTGTGTATATTCAGATGATTTAGAAATGGAAATACTGAAAAAGCATGGTGCATACATTGCACACTGTGCAGATTCTAATATGAATCTTACATCAGGAATTGCTCCAATCCGCAAGTTCTTAGATGCAGGTATTAACATCGGACTTGGTACAGATGTTGCAGCAGGCTCATCTATGAATATGATTAAGACAATGCTTATATCACTTCAGGCGTCTAAGATGTATTATCGATTAGTTGATGCAGATGTTAAGCCACTGTCATTTGAAGAGATGTTCTATCTTGCAACAATGGGTGGTGGAAGCTATTTTGGTAAAGTCGGTTCATTTAAGGATGGATATGATTTTGATGCAGTAGTAATTGATGACAGCAAGATGTATTCGATGCGTGACATGTCAGTTAGAGAGCGTGTGGAGCGCATGGTTTACAATGATGCAGATGCAATTATTACGGATAAATATGTTCGAGGAAGTAAAATATATTCACGTTCAGAATAGTTAAAGAGTAGTCCTTCGGGGCTACTCTTTTTTTAGGAAAAGCTTCTTTATGTAGAAATCTTATTGGGGAGAATAGTAAAAAATGTTGATTTGTACACATACTTTTAACACTTGTCGCACAATTATAACGGAAAAGTTTTGTAAAATTACTCTATGGGTTGTTTTTGTATGCAAAGGAGGCAAATATGGGCAAGAAGGTACAAAAGACTTCAGTTAAGCAAGAAACGATAAAAACTATAGCGCCTAAAGATAGCATCAAGACAAAGCTGATTTGTTTGATTGCGGCGTTAGTTGCTGTTCCGCTGATTATAGCTATTATTGTAAGCTATAACAGTTCAACTAATAAGGCGAAGAAGGATGCCTTGAATTTATTGGAGGCTAATGCGCGTATTGTTGAATCAGAATTTTCTGAGATGGTAGAAAAGAATACAGCAATGCTAGAGTCTCAATAGCTACCTCTCCTAGCACTATCGCATATATAGAAAGCTATGGAACTGAAGGACAAGCTGTTCCAGATAACGCCATGATGGCACAGATGGATATGCTGAACGAATATATGAACGATGGTAATACTAGTATCATTTTGTCTAAGGCATCTGGTGACCAATTACTTAGAGCTGATAGAAAAGAAATTACTAATATAGCTGATAGAGATTATTTCCAGCAGGCAGTATCAACTGGACAGCCTGCAGTTTCTGATGTTGTTGTAAGTAAGTCGGTAGGAAACCGAATCACAATTATTTGTGTTCCTATATATAATGAGGATCATACACAGGTAATTGGTACAATTCAACGAAGCTTTGACTTAAATGTTTTGCATGAATTCTTAGCATCAAATATTTCGGACGGATTTATTGCTGATACTAAAGGTATGATGGTTGCTCATGCTCAATTCGAAATCACACCAGAGGATGAATATGATCTGAGCGGATTTGAATTTATGACATCATCTGATCAGAGCGGTCTTATCACATCTTCATTTGATGGAAATCTTACATATATGTCGTGGGTTAAGGAACCTATAAGCGGTTATTATGTTGCAGTATCTCAGCAGGATAAAGAGATAATGGCACATGCAGTTTATGCGGCCCTTACAGTTGTTGTAATCGGCGTAATCCTGTTAGTAATAGGTGTTATTATTGCGGTATATGTTGCAACAAGCTTTACAAAACCAATCGTGGCAGTTACCAATACAGTAACTCTTTTGGCAGATGGTCGTTTTAAGAAGATTGATAACTACACAAATCGTAAAGACGAATTTGGTGAAATCGTTAGAAGTACAAATTCAGTTATTGATAAATTAGGAAGTATCGTTTCGGCAATCAAGACCTCAGCCTCAACTGTTACTACATCTTCGGAGGATTTGGCAGATATGGCAAATCAGATTGCTGCAACAACAGATACTGTAGCAAATGCAGTGCAGGAGATTGCAACAGGTGCTGTTCAGCAGGCCGAGGAAATCCAGGAGGCTGCTGAAAATGTTGGAAAGATTACAGATGCAGTTGGCGGCGTTCAGCATTCTACAGACAATGTGGAGAGCTTAGCTGGAAAGATGAAGGAAGCTTCACAGGCATCCAGCAAATCCCTTATCAATCTTAAGGATTCTAGTAGCGATATGACAGAAAAGATTGAAGAGATTGCAAGAACAATTTCCGCTACACAGAGTGCCGTTGCTAATATCAACGATAGAGTAGAAGGCATTTCTGGTATCGCTTCTCAGACCAACCTGCTTTCACTTAACGCTTCAATCGAGGCAGCCCGTGCTGGTGAGGCTGGTAAGGGCTTCGCAGTAGTTGCGGAGGAAATCAGAAAGCTTGCGGATGATTCTGATAGCATGGCACAGGCTATCAGAGTTGAGATGGATGAGCTTTTGAAGCAGGCAGAGGCAGCTGTTGCGGCAGCAAATCTGGTTAAGCAGGGCAACCTGGAGCAGCAGGAGGCTATTGGTGGCACTCTTGAATCTGTAAACGGTATGCTTGAAGATATTGATGGCACTGTTGTTGGTATTAGAGATATCGCAGGTGGCGCATCTACCTGTGTTACATCTAATGATGTTGTATCAGATGCAATGTCATCTCTTTCAGCAATTTCAGAAGAGAATGCAGCAAGTTCAGAGACTACTGGAGCTTCAGTGCAGGAGCTATCAGCTACAGTTTCAAGTCTTGCAAATTCAGCAGACGATTTGAAAGAAATTGCTCTTAAGCTTAATGAAGAAATGTTATTCTTTAAAGATAATGGAGAAGCTGATTCAGAGGCTGAATAAAGGAGAAAAATAGGGGCTGGTAATGAGATTTGCCAGCCTCTATTTCTATGGGCTTTTACAGTGTTATATGGATTGTTAATGCTAGTTAGACAAAGCTAATGTCAAGTCTAAAAATCTATACAGATTGCCCAATTTGTATCTTATATTTTTGTGTGAAAAGTTTAAAATGAGGTCTATCAAAGAAAGAATAGGAGGTGTTTATGTGGGTTCGTCATTAGCAGAAAAGCTTATTGAAGAGCTAAATTGCGAGACGGTCTTCACCATCCATCTGGGAAGCTTTGAGATTCCTGTTATGGAATCGGTAGTGGTCACTTGGATTGTTATGGCAGTGCTAATTCTGATTGCAATCTTTTTGACCAGGGACTTAAAAACGCAGAACATTAGTAAAAGACAAGCGTTCGCAGAACTTATTTATGAAAAGCTTACAGGAATCGTGGGTGGTATGCTAGGAGAAGAAGGTAAGATTTACACAGGTTACCTTACAACAGTTCTTCTATACATAGGATTGTCCAACATTATTGGTTTGTTCGGATTCAAGTCACCTACGAAGGATTTAAATGTTACAGCAGCTCTTGCTCTTATGAGCATTGTCTTAGTAGAGTTTGCAGGCATTTATCAAAATGGCGTAAAGAAATGGCTTCACAAATTCACAGAGCCAGTCGCCATCGTAACACCATTCAATATATTGGATGTGTTTACAAGGCCGCTATCACTGTGTATGCGACTTTTTGGTAATGTACTTGGTGCATTCGTAATTATGGAACTTTTAAAGATTGTATGTCCACCAGTAATCCCGGCAGTATTTAGTTTGTACTTCGACTTATTCGATGGATTGCTTCAGGCATACGTATTCGTATTCTTAACATCACTGTATATTAAAGAAGCAGTAGAGTAAATTTAGGAGGATTAAAAATGAACACACTTATAGCAATTGGAGCAGGTATTGCAGTAGTAACAGGTCTTGGCGCAGGTATCGGTATTGGTATCGCAACAGGTAAGGCATGCGAGGGTATCGCTCGTCAGCCAGAGGCAGAAGGTAAGATTCAGAAGAACTTAATCTTAGGTTGTGCCCTTGCAGAGGCAACAGCTATTTACGGTTTCGTTATCGCACTTATGATTATCGTAATGTTGCAATAAAACAGAGCCAAGTAAATCTTAGTTTAATGTAATGCTTGCATTAAAAATTAAAATAAGATTTATTTGGTGAGTACACATCAATGAGCAAAAGGAAAGCAATGAAATTGTGATTTTGCGAATGAGGTGTTCTGTTTTACTGAATGTATAAATTTGAAAGAGGATAAAAAAAATGATTACAGTTTCATTTTGGAACATACTTTGGACGGTAGTTAATCTTCTTGTTCTGTTTATCGCTTTTAAAATCTTCTTCTTTAAGCCTATTCAAAATATAATTGCAAAGCGCCAAGAGGAGGCAGATGAAGCCTTCAAGGCTGCAAAGGTTAAGGAAGATGAGGCTGAGGCAAAATCACTTCAATGTGATGAGAAGATTGCTCAGGTAGAACAGGAAAAGAAGCAGATACTTTCCGAAGCTAGAAAGAGCGCAGACGAGCAATATCAGAATATCGTTGCTGAGGCCAGAGCTAATGCATCAGAAATCAAGACTGCAGCAGCTACCGAGGCTAATCGTGAGAAGGAACAGATTATTGCCAGCGCTAAGAAGGAAATTGCAAATATTATTGTTGATGCAACAACAAAGGTTGTTGGAGGTCAGACAGGTGCAGAGGTTGATAGCAACTTGTTTGATGAGTTTATTGGTAAAGCAGGTGAGTAAAAGTGACAGAAAAAACTTTAGAATACGCCCGTGGCTTGCATAGCATAGCTAATGCAGAGGTTTTCTTGCAGTCTGCCGCTTCTATTCTTGAAGCTGTGCCTGCAGTTGGAGAGGAGCTAAACAATCCTACAGTGGAGCTTTCAAAGAAGTGCATTGTAGTTGATAGCATCTTCCCACATGAGATTAGAAACTTCTTAAAGCTTCTATGCTCAAACGGTGATTTTGATTTATTTAATGATATTAAAGAGGCCTTTGAAGAAAGCCTTGCAGCTAAGTCAGAGGTAGTAGAAAAGGCTAAGCTTAGATATGTGACTGCACCTACAGATGAGCAGTTAGCTGGTATTAAGCGATTCCTTACAAAGGAAACAGGTAATTCTGATATTCAGGTGGAGCTGGTAAATGACCCTTCACTTAAGAGCGGATTTGTTCTTGCTGTTGGAACAAAGGAATACGACTGGAGTGAGCAGGGACGTATCAAGCAGTTAGCCACAAAGATTGATGCAGCAGTTGGTGTGTCATCTGTAGATGAAAGCATCCTTTCAATCCTTAAGGCCAGCGTAGATGAATTTGAACTTGAGATTAAAGATAACGAGGTTGGTATCGTAACATGGGTTGGTGATGGTATTGCCAACATCGATGGTATTGATCACGCATTCTATGGTGAGATTGTTATCTTTGATTGTGGTGTTAAGGGTATGGTTCAGGATGTTCGCCGTGACGAAATCGGTGTTATCCTATTTGGTCGTGATACACTTATCAAAGAGGGCTCACGTGTAGTTCGTACAGGTAAGATGGCTGGTATTCCAGTAGGAAACGGCTTCCTTGGACGTATTGTTGACGCCCTTGGTACACCACTTGATGGAGCTGGTGAGATTGAAGAAGATGGTTACAGACCAATCGAGTGTCCAGCCCCTAGCATTGTTGATAGAAAATCAGTAAGCGTTCCTATGGAAACAGGTTTGCTTTCAATTGATTCAATGTTCCCTATCGGACGTGGTCAGCGTGAGCTTATCATTGGAGACAGACAAACAGGTAAGACATCTATCGCTACAGATACAATCATCAACCAAAAGGGTAAGGATGTTATTTGTGTTTACGTTGCAATCGGTCAGAAGGCATCTACTGTTGCAAAGCTTGTTAGCACATTAAAAGCACACGGTGCCATGGATTATACAATCATCGTAAACGCTACTGCATCAGATTCAGCATCTTTGCAGTACATCGCACCTTATGCAGGAACTGCACTTGCAGAGTACTTTATGTATTCAGGTAAGGACGTGCTTATTGTTTATGATGATTTGTCAAAGCATGCTGTTGCTTATCGTGCTATCTCACTTCTTTTGGAGCGTTCACCAGGACGTGAGGCATATCCTGGAGATGTATTCTATCTTCATTCAAGATTGCTTGAAAGAAGTGCACGTATCACAGATGAGGCAGGAGGCGGCTCTATTACAGCCCTTCCAATCATCGAAACACAGGCTGGTGACTTATCAGCATACATTCCTACAAATGTTATTTCCATCACTGATGGTCAGATATTCCTTGAGTCAGAGCTTTTCAACGCCGGTCAGCGTCCAGCGGTAAACGTTGGTCTTTCTGTATCCCGTGTTGGTGGTGCTGCTCAGACCAAGGCTATGAAAAAGGCAGCAGGTTCAGTTCGTATCGACCTTGCCCAGTATCGTGAAATGGAAGTCTTCACCCAGTTCTCATCAGACCTTGATGATGCAACTAAGAAGCAACTTGCCCATGGACGTGCTCTTATGGAGCTTTTAAAGCAGCCTTTAGGCAGACCATTTACTATGGCAGAGCAGGTAATTATTTTAGTATCTGCAAATGCTCATATTTTCAGTGATGTAGCTCTTTCGGATATTAAGAAATTCAGAGCAGATATGCTTGAGTTCTTTAAGACGGAGCATCCAGAAATCATAAGCACCCTTGAATCTACAAAGGATTTGTCAGAGGATACTAAGTCTGCGATTATCGATGCTGCCACTGAATTTAAGAAGAATCAGGAGTAACTTATGGCTAGTACAAAGGAAATCCAAAATAGAATAAATAGTATTCAGGATACCATGAAGATTACTAGAGCCATGTACATGATGTCATCTATGAAGCTGAGGAAGGCTAGAAAGAAGCTAGAAGAAACTGAACCTTTCTTTAAAGGCACTCAGATTGGATTAGCTGAATGCTTAGCACATTTTCCAGACATCAGACATATCTATTTTGATAACCGTATAGAAGATGACCATGAGACTACAAAGAAGCATGGAATCATCGTATTTACCGGTGACAAAGGTATGGCAGGAGCATACAACCACAATGCCATCAAAACTACCGTAGATAGAATCAAAGGTATGGCTGAGGGTGACGAATGTACGCTTTTTGTTGTAGGTGAAGTTGGTCGGGCATTTTTTAAGAACGGTGGATATAATGTTGACGAAAAGTTTAGGTTTTCATCAAACAATCCTACAATGCATCGTGCCAGGGTTATGGCAGAATACATGATTGATTTGTACAACAAGGGTGAACTAGACAGGATAGATGTAATCTATACAAAGATGCTTAATTCTATTACAGAAGAGATTTGCGTAGAGCGTTTGCTTCCTCTAAAAACCCACAAGTTTATTAAGGAGCAGGCCCAGGAGATAGCCGCTGATGAAGAAGGTGTATCAAAGGCAGCCCAGGAAATGAAGGCTGGTGTTAAACACGTTCATTCAATCAACAATTATGAAATGGAAGCAATATCTCATGGAGATGATTTCATTCCATTTTATCCATCTCTTAAAGAAGTACTTGAGAAGCTTGTGCATAATCATTTTACAGCCTTTTGCTATGGCGCTCTTGTAGAGTGCTCAGCCAGTGAGGAAAATGCCAGAATGATGGCAATGCAATCTGCAACAGATAATGCCAAGGCTTTGCTTCATGATTTATCTATAGAATACAACAGAGTGCGTCAGGCTCAGATTACTCAGGAAATCACCGAGGTAATTGGCGGAGCCAAGGCGCTTAAGAAGAAAAAAGAGAAGAAGAAGTTACAGAATAAATAATTATTTCTAAGCAGTTTTTGTTTGGAAATGAGAGGTGAAATTATATGTCACAATTAAAAGGAAAAATCGTACAGGTTTCAGGACCTGTTGTGGATGTTGAATTTAGAAGCAATGATTTACCTGCTATCAGAGATGCATTATACGTAATGGTTGGCGACGAGAAGCGAGTGATGGAAGTTAGCCAGCACATCGGCTTCAATGTTGTTAGATGTATCATGCTTGCACCATCTGAAGGTCTTTGTCGTGACATGGAGGTTGTTGCAACAGGTGCTGGTATATCAGTTCCTGTAGGCGAACAGACTCTTGGCAGACTTTTCAATGTACTGGGTGATACCCTTGATAATGGTGAAAAGCTTGATGAAGGTGAGCATTGGTGTATTCATCGTGAGCCACCTACATTTGAAGACCAGAGCCCAGTAGTAGAAATGTTGGAAACAGGTATCAAGGTTATCGACTTACTTGCTCCTTACGCTAAGGGTGGTAAGGTCGGACTTTTCGGTGGTGCTGGTGTTGGTAAGACTGTTCTTATTCAGGAGCTTATCCACAACATCGCTACAGAAAGCGGTGGCTATTCAATCTTTACAGGTGTAGGAGAGCGTTCCCGTGAGGGTAATGACCTATGGACAGAAATGGGAGATTCAGGAGTTCTTGATAAGACAGCCCTAGTGTTTGGTCAGATGAACGAACCACCTGGAGCACGTATGCGTGTTGCTGAAACAGGACTTACAATGGCAGAATACTTCCGTGATGTTAAGCATCAGGATGTGCTTCTTTTCATTGATAACATCTTCCGTTTCGTACAGGCAGGTTCCGAAGTTTCAGCCCTGCTTGGCCGTATGCCATCAGCCGTTGGTTATCAGCCTACACTTGCAAATGATTTAGGTGAATTACAGGAGCGAATTGCATCTACAAAGAGTGGTTCAATCACATCAGTTCAGGCTGTGTATGTACCTGCTGATGATTTAACTGACCCAGCTCCAGCTACAACCTTCTCACACTTGGATGCTACAACAGTTCTTTCAAGAAAGATTGTAGAGCAGGGTATCTATCCAGCTGTTGATCCACTTGAATCTACATCACGTATCCTAGAGCCAGATGTAGTTGGCGAAGAGCATTATAGGGTTGCCCGTGGTGTTCAGGAAATCTTACAGAAGTATAAAGAGCTTCAGGATATCATTGCTATCCTTGGTATGGAAGAACTTTCAGATGAGGATAAAATCACTGTTTACCGTGCAAGAAAGGTTCAGCGTTTCCTTTCACAGCCATTCTCAGTTGCTGAGAATTTCACAGGTGTAAAGGGACAGTTTGTTCCAGTTGCAGAAACAGTAAAAGGCTTTAAGGCAATCCTTGATGGTGAAATGGACGAGTATCCAGAAGCAGCATTCTTCAATGTAGGAACAATCGAAGATGTTAAGGCAAAGGCTGCAGAGCTTGCAAAGGAGTAGCTTATGGCATCATTATTTAATCTTAAAATAATAGCTTGTGATGGCGTGTTTTATGATGGTCCAAGCGAGATGCTAATATATCCTGCCGATGATGGAGAAGTTGCCATCATGAACCATCATGAAAAAATGACAGGTGTTGTAGATATAGGTGAAATTCGCTTTAAGCTAGAGGATGGAACATGGCAGCATGCAATCATTTCAGATGGTTTGCTTTCTGTTTATCCTGATGGAAGCGTCAAGGTGATGGCTTATTCTTGTGAGAAGCCAGAGGATATTGATACCTTCCGTGCAAAGGAAGCATTAGAGCGTGCTCAGGATGAATTGCAGCAGAAGCAAAGCTATATCGAGCACCAGATTTCCATTGCAAATATGGCCCGCGCTATGGCCCGTCTTAAGGGCGCAAGCCATCATAATAATTAATATTTCAAATTCCAAAAAGCTGCCAAATTTTTGGCAGTTTTTTGTTGCTTTTGGGTGGGGAGTATGATATATTAGATAGCGTCGATGAGCCGACTAATGTAAGTAATTTCGCTCATGCAGTGAGTGAAATTACTTGCCCAGAATTGCCCATTGCGAAGCAATTTTAAATGGCAATTCTTCATTGTTTATGCGGGTGTGGCGGAATTGGCAGACGCGCTAGATTTAGGTTCTAGTGGGCGACCGTGCAGGTTCAAGTCCTGTCACCCGCATCTCTCACATACTTAGGTATGTGAGATTTTTTTATTTTATACTTTTTAAGAAGCTTGGGGAAGCTTTTAAGTATGCCACCGTCTATCTGATGGGGCTCATATTCTTTTAGCTATCAATTCGATAGCGATTTTCATGGTAAGTTGGTTTTATTCTTATCCCTTGAGTGCAAGCAAGAGGATAGGGATTGTTTTTGTTGCCTTTTTTAGCGAAGGCAGGGTAACAGAGGAATATTTATAGGGAAAGGAGAGAACATTTTTTTATTTTGCAGGTTCCCTGCAGGTGCGTTGCAGGTTCTTTGCGGGGCCTTTGTAGATGCGTTGCAGGTTCTTTGCGGTTCTAGGCTGGTGACAGGACTTGAACCTGCATGGGGATTACCACTGTGAAGCGGGAAAAGGCTGAGGAAGTGGTAAAGTCGGGCGGAGATTACCACTGCGAGACGAGAAAAGGTTGAGGCAGTGGTAAAGTCAGGCGGAGATTACCACTGTGAGGCGGGAAAAGGCTGAGGCAGTGGTAAAGCAAGGCATAGATTACCACTGTGAGACGAGAAAAGACTGAGGCAGTGGTAAAGTGAGACGGAGATTACCACTGTGAGACGAGAAAAGGCTGAGACAGTGGTAAAGCAAGGTAGAGATTACCACTGTGAGGCGGGAAAAGGCTGAGACAGTGGTAAAGCAAGGCTGAGATTACCACTGTAAGGCGGGAAAAGGCTGAGGCAGTGGTAAAGCAAGGCATAGATTACCACTGTGAGGCGGGAAAAGGCTGAGGCAGTGGTAAAGCAAGGCATAGATTACCACTGTGAGGCGAGAAAAGGCTGAGGCAGTGGTAAAGTCAGGCGGAGATTACCACTGTGAGGCGGGAAAAGACTGAGGCAGTGGTAAAGTTAGGCAGAGATTACCACTGCGAGGTGGGAAAAGGCTGAGGCAGTGGTAAAGCCAGGCAGAGATTACCACTGTGAGGCGGGAAAAGGTTGGGGCAGTGGTAAAGCAAGAAAGAGATTACCACTGTAAGCAGGGAAATGACTATAGCAGTGGTAAAAATTAGAAATTTAGAGATAAGGAGCACTATGAGGAAAGAAATAATTGAAGCTTTAGACAAAGAGAAAAAACAACTTATTCAAGAAAAGAATAGATTGGAGAAGACTCTTATTCCAGACGATGGATATTATCTAGAAATCAAAAAGAACAAGGGAAAATATGTCCAATACTATAAATGTAGTAAGCTAACAGATAATAATTCTTCTGAAAAGGTTTTTATACGCAAAAGCGATTTAGATATAGCAAAGACTATGGCACAGGCAGAATTTGATAGAAAACTATATGCTGGTATTGTTTTAAGACTTAATAAACTGGAGTCTTTACTGAGCTGTTATAATAAAAATATATATAAAGATATGTATTCCAAGCTTTCACCTGAGAGAAAAGCATTGATAGATAATAGTTACATTGATGATGAACAATTTGTACTCAAATGGAAAGAATCATTTGCTGGCAACGATAGCTCTTTCAATGAAAAATATCCAATCGAAACACCATATTATTCTGAAAAGGGAGAACATGTTAGATCGAAGTCTGAAATGATAATAGCAGACAAGCTTTCCAAAGCAGGTGTTCCTTATGTATATGAGCCAGCCTGTGATTTGAATAAGAAAGGACTTCACCCAGATTTCGCTGTACTTAACATAACAACTAGAGAGACATATTTCTATGAGCACTTTGGAATGATGGATAAGCCAGACTATGCCACAGCAGCAATAAGAAAGATTGCTAAGTATCGCGAGCTAGGATACGAGTATGGGCAGAAGCTGTTGTTTACATTCGAGACTGGTGGAGATGGATTAAATATAAAAGATTTAAAAATAATAATTGAAAAATATTTACGAAATTAATAATATTACTGTCATATTTTGTCATCATTAGTCGTATTATAAGTGAAGGCCTTTCAAAAAACATACGAGGTGAAAAAGATGCCATATATGAATAGCCATAACGTGCAACAGCTTGTAAATCGATATTCTGATATGATTCTAAGGATTAGTTTTATGCAGCTGAAAAGTACTGATGATGCAGAAGATATTTGCCAAGATGTATTTATGAAACTTTTAACTGGGGATTTTCAGTTCGAAAGTGAAGCGCATGAAAAAGCTTGGATTATCCGCACAACTATAAATGCATGCAGAGATCATATGCGAACAAGTTTCTGGAAAAGAGCGACCGTATTAGATGAAGCCTATGGAATTCATGCAACAATGCAACAAGATTCAGAGCTGCTAGAAATCATCATGACATTACCTAAGAACTATAGAACCAGCATTTATCTGCATTATTACGAAGGATATTCAGTAAATGAAATCGGGACAATGTTAAATAAACCTGCAAATACCATATCTGCATATTTATCTAGGGGAAGAAAGAAATTAAGACCGTTATTGGAAGATGCTTATGATTTGCAGTGTAGTTCACTTGAAAGGAGTTAATCATGGATATAGATTTACGAGAAGAGATAATAGAATCTATGGATGCAATTTGTTTTTCACCTTCAGATAAGAAAAGGATTGTGGCTAATCTTACACAAGCTAAGATTACACCAATTGAAAGAGAGGGCAAAAATATGAAGAAATGGAAGCTGCCAAAGGTAGCAGTAATTGCAGTAACAGTTATAGCTTTGACTGGTGGAGTAGCTTATGCAGCAGGTACGATTTCAAGCACTTCAGTAGGTTCATCGATATTCGATTATAAATATACCTATGAAAAGCTTGATAAGATATATGATAAGGCAGGATTTGAAGGATATATTATAGAGGAATTCTCAAATGGATATTCCTTTGATAAAGCTGCTGTTTTAAAAGTTAATGGGCAGGATGAAAATTTAAACAATGTTAAATCTTGGAATGAAATTGATGTAAAGTATGAGAATGCTCAAGGAGATAAAATAGGCCTTGCATTGGACGAAAGTATAAATACAGGAGAGACTGAAGACGATAGGACTCCATCCTCATCAAGAGACATAAATGGAATCATTGTTAAATATAACGAGGATGAGTATGTATTTTTGCCAGGTAATATGGAAAACAATGTGCCAGAAGAAATAAAAAAGAGGGCTGAAAATGATGAACATTACATTATTAGTTATGGTTCAGATGAAGAAGAGCATTCAACATTCACTAGTATTAATTTTGTGAAAGATGATGTCTATTATTTGATATATGGACAGAATACAACCCTTTCAGAGGATGATTTTTATTCAATGGCAGAAGAGATTATTAATGAATAACAAAGAACCGGAGATTCTAATGGCTAGAATCTCCGGATTTTTGTTATTATAATGAAAAAATGTCTATACATTAACGCTTCGTTTAATAGCTTCGCACATTACCTGATTAGCAAGAGTTCCAACTACATCAAGAGAGGCGTCTACAGAACCTAGTGACATAGCATAGATGCTGTCGCCGTCCATAGATGTGTGGACTGGGCGGATGCAGCGGGCATAGGCATCATGAGTCATGCCGGCAAGCTTGCAAAGCTGAGTTTTATTGAATTTGGCATTCGTAAATACGATACCGATAGTTGTGTTCGCGGCAAAATCAGCTGGTGGATTTGCTACCATGTCATACATAAGCTCCTCGCAAGATACTTCATTGAGGGCTGTGCCATCAGCGTTCAAGACTCCAGCGATACGTTTACTGTCTAAGTAATCGTATACATCACCAACAGCATTTGTGCAGACAATAGCCCCAACCTTTAAATCGCCTAAATCTACGGCGTAGCTTGCAATGCCAGATTTGGTGCAGCGGTCTGGGCCAAGGAGCTTTCCTACCGTGGCGCCACAGCCGGCACCGAAGTTTCCAGATTTAAAATTACCAGCAGTACCCTCAAAAGCAAGTGAAGCAGCTTTGTAGCCCATTTCCTTATCAGGATAAACATTATTTTTTCCAAAGCTTAAATCAAAAATATCTGATTGGCAAACAAGTGGTACAACCACGTCACCTACAGGAAAACCTATGCCATTCTCGGCTAAGTATTTCATGACACCGCCAGCTGCATCAAGGCCAAAAGCAGAACCTCCACCTAAAACAACTGCATGAATTACCTCCGCAGCTGCAAGTGGGTCCATAAGACCTGACTCACGGCTGGCAGGACCGCCACCTCTGATATCTAAGCCGCATGGAGCACTGTCAGGTGCAATGATAACAGTAACCCCAGTGCCAGCATCTGCATTTTCAACCTGGCCGATTTTTATATTTCCAATATCTGTAATGGAAATTTCTTTTAGAAGTTTTTTCATTTCATTTCCTCCAATACGTTAATAATTGATAGGTTTTTGTTTTTCTGATGAAAAACAAAAACCTATGTTATAAGATTCTAGTTTCCGAAGCAAACTAAGAATTCAAGTTCCATTATAATACTTCTTTTAAGAGAAATGTGTGGGATTTTGATTTTGTCCATCGATTCCCATATTAAAAAATTTTCTTTCGGAAAAAGTGTATGGGATATAGAGGTATACGCTGATATCACATACAAAAAAGTGTTGACAGTAATATTGACATAGTGTACTATCATGATAGTACACTGGTACAAACGAATAGGAGGAGTGTGAATATGCAATATGATTCAAAGGTGCCTATTTATTTACAAGTAATTAATTCAATCAAGACGGATATTATTAATGGGCGAATTACCTGTGGGCAAAAGTTGCCATCTAGCCGTGATTTGGCAGTGGAATATACAATCAATCCTAATACAGCGGCTCGTGTATATCAGGAGCTGGAGCGTGAAGGAGTTTGCTACACCAAACGAGGCATGGGTACATTTGTTACAGAGGATGAGCAAATTATAGCTGGTCTTAGAAATGAAATGGCTGAGGAAGCAATTAATGTATTTGTAAAAACGATAGGTGAGCTTGGTATTTCAATTGACGGGGCGATAGAGCTCCTAAAGCAAAGGGAGGAAAAGTGATGCTAGAGAGTATTGAAGTAACAAAGAAATATGTGGGTAAGATTGCAGTAGATGGTATTACCATGCAGCTTGAGCCAGGCCATATATATGCCATGCTTGGACCTAACGGTAGTGGTAAGACTACATGGATGAAGATGGCTGCTGGCTTAATCAAGCCAACATTTGGTGAGATAAGATACAATGGTCAGCCAATCAGTATTGAAACAAGAAAAGAAATTGCATACATGTCAACAGAACCATATTTTTACGATTATATGACAGTAGGTGATGTTGGAAAGTATTATCAGGATTTCTTTGATGATTTTTCTATGGAAAAATATGATGATTTGCTAGAAAAGATGTCCCTTGAGAAGAAGCTTAAGGTTAAGTCACTTTCATCTGGTATGTTAGCTAAGCTAAAGGTAGCTGTTACAATGGCCAGAAACGCAAAGATTTACATGCTTGATGAGCCACTTAATGGAATTGATTTGCTTGCAAGGGATTCAGTAATGAATATGATTCTTACTTCTGCGGGAGAGGATAACACACTGATTATTTCAAGCCATTTGGTGGAGGAGTTGGAATCTGTTGTGGATAAGGCGATTTTTATAAAGGAGGCTCACTTTGCTGGAATGGTAGATGTAGAGGAGTTAAGAACAGTAGAAGGAATTTCATTGGCTGATAAGTATAGACAGGTGTTTG
>JAGBJE010000261.1 GCA_017934625.1 Pseudobutyrivibrio sp.
TGTTGCTGATGTTTTAGCAGTTCATGCTGACGAAGCTTATATGAATGAAACGGGCAAGTTTGAGCTTGAAAAGGCTAATCTTTTAGCTTATTCTCACGGTACATATTATGGCCTGACCAGTCCTAAAGGGACTTTTGGATACTCAATAAAGAAAGAAGGAAAGAAAAAATGAACAAGACAGTAAAAGGATTATTTGAATTTATAGAGGAGAGTCCATCACAGTTTCACGTAGTTGAAAACGAAAGACAAAGATTTTTAAAGGAAGGCTTTATTGAGCTTTCTGAGGCTAAGGAGTGGAGCCTAGAGCTTGGTAAGAATTATTTCGTTACAAGAAATGGCTCATCAATCCTTGCATTTAGAATGCCAAAAGCTGAGTACAAAAGCTTTATGATTATGGCTTCTCACAGTGATTCACCTAGTTTTCGCATCAAGGAAATGCCAGAGATGAAGGAAGGTCATTATGTAAAGCTTAACACAGAAAAGTATGGTGGAATGCTTATGGCACCTTGGTTTGACAGACCTCTTTCTATTGCAGGTCGTGCTATTGTTAAGACTAAGAATGGCATTGAGACAAAGCTTGTCAACCTTGATAAGGATCTTTGTATGCTTCCATCTCTTGCTATTCACATGAATCGTGAGGCTAATGATGGCTACAAGTACAATGCTCAAAAGGATATGCTTCCACTTGTATCTATGGATGAAAACTTCAATCTTAAGAAGCTTGTTGCTGAAAGTCTATCTGTAAAAGAGGATGAGATATTAGGAAGCGATTTATTCTTATATAACAGAGAGCCTGGAAAGGTTTGGGGCGCTAAGGATGAATTCATTTCTATTAGAAGATTAGATGATCTTCAGTGTTCTTACAGCTCAATGATGGGTCTTCTTGATGCTAAGAATTCAGAGTCTGCAGTGCAGATTCATGTAACATTTGATAACGAAGAGGTTGGTAGCGGTACAAAGCAGGGAGCAGACTCGACATTCCTTTATGATGCTTTAGTTCGAATTAACGAGGCTATGGGTGGAAATAATTCTACTCTTTTAACAGCAATTGCTAATTCATTCATGGTATCAGCTGATAATGCACATGCCCTTCATCCAAATTATCCAGAAAAGAGCGACCCTACTAACAAGGTGTTTATGAACGAAGGCGTTGTTATTAAGTTCAATGCTAATCAGAAGTATATGACTGATGGTCTTGCATTCGGAATATTTACAGAGCTTTGCAACAAGGCAAAGGTTCCTTATCAGACATTTGTTAACCGTTCAGATGTTGCAGGTGGCTCAACACTTGGTAATATTTCAAATGCCCATGTTTCAATCAATGGTGTGGATATAGGCTTAGCCCAGCTTGCAATGCATTCTTGCTATGAGACCGCAGGTGTGAAAGATACCGAATATTTGTTAAAAATTGCCACATTTTTCTACGAAAGTGTAATTGAAAATATTGCAGGTTGCGATTATAATTTACGTTAATTTTTTACTTGCTTAATGACTAAACTAAAAAGGGGAGGACGAGGACTTGCGTTTCAGACCATGCATTGACATTCACAACGGAAAAGTAAAGCAGATAGTTGGAGATACTATCTCAGATTTAGGAAAGGCTAACGGACAGCCTAAGGAAAATTTTGTAGCTGATAAGGATGCTGCTTATTATGCAAACATCTATAAGGCTGATGATTTAAGAGGTGGCCACATTATTAATCTTAATATGAAGGGCACTAAGGAATACAAAGCATCTATGGAAGAGGCCATTAAGGCTCTTAGCACATTTCCTAATGGCATGCAGTATGGCGGTGGCGTTGACGATAAGAACGCTAAGGATTTTATCGATGCAGGAGCCAGCCATGTAATCGTTACTTCCTTTGTTTTTAATGATGGAAGAGTGGATTATGACGCTCTAAAGCGTATATCTAATGCAGTTGGCAGGGAACACCTGGTTCTCGACCTGTCATGCACCAGGGTTGATGATAAATTTGTTATTGTTACAGATCGCTGGCAGAAGGTTTCAAAGGAGATTATTACATATAATTTCCTTGATAGATTAGCTTATTACTGTGATGAGTTTTTGATTCATGCAGCAGATGTTGAAGGCAGACAAAACGGAATCGACAGAGATTTAGTTGGATTCTTGGCTCGCTATAAGAGAGTGCCAATCACCTACGCAGGTGGTGTCTCTGATTATGGCGACATCGAGCTTATCAGCTATCTCAGCGATAATAATATGGATTTTACTGTTGGCTCTTGTCTGGATTTATTCGGCGGAAATTTATCCTATGAGCGAATAGTTAAAAGAATAACAACCAGATAATTACATATCAAAAGGGAGGCGAACATGTTTAAGGTAAATTCAAATTTTGCAAAACTTCCAGGAAGCTATCTTTTCTCTACAATAGCTAAGAAGGTAGCAGCGTATTCTGATGCTAATCCGAATGCTGATATTATCAGGCTTGGCATTGGTGATGTTACTCAGCCTATTGCACCAGCTATGATTAATGCGCTTCACTCAGCAGTTGATGAGATGGGGGACGCTAAAACATTTCATGGCTATGCTCCAGATTTAGGCTATCCTTTCTTGCGCGAGGCTATTGCTAAGACAGATTTTCAGGCTAGAGGCTGCAATATCAGTGCAGATGAGATATTCGTATCAGACGGTGCTAAATCAGATTCTGCTGATATTCAGGAACTGTTCGCTGATGATGTTAAGATTGCTGTATGTGACCCTGTTTATCCAGTATATGTTGATTCTAATATTATGGCAGGCAGAGGTGGCTCATACGATGATAAGTCTGGCAAGTGGTCAGATATTATTTATATGCCTACAACAGCAGAGAATAAATTCGTGCCAGAGTTTCCTAGTGAGACTCCAGATGTTATTTATCTTTGCCTTCCTAATAACCCAACTGGAACTACTCTTACAAAGAGCCAGCTTCAGCTATGGGTTGACTATGCCAATAAAAATGGTTGCCTGATTATCTTTGATGCAGCTTACGAGGCATACATTTCAGAGGCGGATGTGCCACATTCTATCTATGAATGTACAGGCGCTCGCACCTGCGCTATTGAAATCCATTCATTCTCTAAGAATGCAGGCTTCACTGGCGTACGTTTAGGCTACACTGTAGTTCCTAAGGATTTAGTATTTGACGGTGCATCACTTCATGCTATGTGGGCTAGACGCCACGGCACCAAGTTCAACGGAGCTCCATACATCATCCAGCGCGCTGGCGAGGCAGTATATTCTGCTGAGGGCCAGGCTCAGATTAAGGAGCAGGTTGGTTACTACATGAATAACGCTAAGACAATATATACTGGTCTTAAGGACGCAGGCTTTGAAGTATACGGTGGAGTAAACGCACCATACATTTGGCTTAAGACTCCTGACAATATGTCTTCGTGGGATTTCTTCGATTACCTTCTTGATAAGGTTCAGATTGTTGGAACACCTGGAGCAGGCTTTGGACCATCAGGTGAAGGATACTTCCGCCTGACAGCCTTCGGATCCGCAGAAAATACCGCTAGAGCAATCCAGCGTATCAAGGAGCTATAAAAAGCGGCTTCCAAGTATTACATGCTCCCGGAAGCCATCTCCCATTGACTTGCAACAGAAACTCCCCGCCGGCGTGGGTCCCCTCTGTTGCAAGTCATGGGGCCCTCTTCCTCGCGCTTGCCTAGGTTGAGAAGCCGCTTGGGGGCTGCGTTTAGAAGCAAGATTTTCGTTCTATCAATTTTGGCTCTAGGAGGATATGGGCATCTTTACGTGATATACTACCATCTATCAGGCCTAGGAGAGTGCTTGCGGCAACCTTGCCAAGCTCCTCCTGTGGGTGAGCGATGGTTGTGATTCCTTTGCTGTGGGCAAGCAGGGAATTGTCAAAGCCTGTCACAGAAATATCGTGAGGCACACTTCGCCCAATATTTTGAAGACCTTTTATAACATCGGCGGCTATCTCGTCATTGTAGCAAACCACTGCATGACAGGATAAGCCGCTTTCTAATATTCTGATTAAGCCTTCCATAGGCTTCATTGACTTATCCTTAGTGTGGTACCAGATAACTAAATCAGGATTGTAGGCAATTCCAGCGGATTGCAGTGCCTTGATGTAACCCTTGTGGCGAAGGATGCCTTGGGTGTCATCGGCCTTGAAAATGCCAGCGATATTTTTGTGACCTAGGCTAATCAGGTGCTCTGTGATTAGCTTTCCACCTTCCACGTCATCAAGCATTACAAATGGACGGTCCATCATGGCTTCGTAGCATCCCTGGATAAACACATAGGGAATACCCATAGCATCCATCTGGTCGTAAAGAACCTGATGCTGACAGCTGATGGCACTTTGGCTAGGTTCGATAATCATTCCATCTATGTTTTTGGATAATAGCTCCTCCATGCACCAAGCCTCGCCTTTTCTGGAGTTGTTGGTGGTTTTGAGAAGGATACTGTAGCCGTTTTCATCCAGTACCTGGTTAATTCCCTGTATTACTCTAGGGAAGATATAGTCGGACATAAATGTAGAAACAACAGCGATGTTCTTAGTATGCTTTTTCTTATCCTTGCGGCTGGCAACAAAGGTGCCACTTCCGTGAATGGCATAGAGGTAACCCTCATCAATCAGCTTTCCTAAAGCCTTTCTTACTGTTTGCCTACTGACATCATATTTTGCTGCAAGCTGATTTTCTGATGGTATTTTGTCACCAGCGTTAAAACTGCCTGCATTGATTGAGCTTTTTATATCTTTAATTATTAGTTCGTGTTTTGAATTAATCATGAATATATAATATCAAAATAGGATAGTGATGTTAAACAAGTTTTTTAGACAGGTAAAAAGCGATGCCGGCGGGGCATCGCTTTTCAAAAGGGAGAATAATGTTATGAAAAAAATGGTTCATTGCTTCTGTCTTGCGATGTAATTATAATACTATCTACAGGTGAACTAACAATGTAAAAAATGTGAATAAAGCATAGAAAGAAAATTTTATATTGTGAATTGCTTACCTTAATTGTGAACTGATTCCGGTATGTTAGGATATATAACGCAAATGAAAAGAGCTTGCAACGGGCAAGCTCTTCTATGTAAAAACCAAAATACATTTATAACTCATATGCGCATATCAATCATGGTGCCTGAAGTAGGATAAACCAAGCTTTCCAAAGAAGGAGAATTCATATCCATAATCTTTGATAAAGCATCGGCTTGCCCTTCTACGACATCTAGAGTCTTGCCTAGCATAGCAGTCCCCACTGCCGAAAGAAGCTGGTTTTGACTTAAATTCATAGAAATCTCAGCTATATCCATGCTGCGCCTCCCCTAAAAAAGACTTTACGCTCTTTTTTACAAAAAACATTTTATCATGTAACGCTTTACATTTGGTGCCAAACTGTGACTAAATTGTGAAAAAACTGTGAAATCGACAACTGATGCTAAAAAATGAGTAATATAGATGAACATTGTGTGGATTTGTGGAAAATCGAAAGCATAATCATTATAATTATATTAGTTTCGTAAATATAGAGGGGTACTATGGCGTTATTAAAATTAAATCTTAACGACCCTTTAATGATAGCTATTAAGGCGGTTAATTCTATAGGTGGTAAATCTTTAACTGAAGAGGATTTAAAAAGGCAGCGTTCGGCCATGGAAAGAGCAGGGAAGCTTGCTGCACCAACATCAGATGTTACCGTTGATGAGTTTAAAGTTAAAAATATTGCTTGTGAATGGGTGAGGCCAGATTTTGCCCATAATCCACAATATGTGATTCTATATGCTCATGGTGGTGGGTATACATGTGGAGGCTTAGGCTATGCAAGAATTCTTGCTGCAAAGCTTGCTGTGGCAACAGGTTTTTCCGTGGTGTCATTTGAATATAGGCTTGCTCCAGAGCACAAATATCCTGCTCCTTTAGAGGATGGTATGAAGATATGGAATTATTTAATGGATAAAGGCTATAGCTCGGATAAGGTGCTACTTGCAGGAGATTCGGCAGGAGGCAATCTGGTGCTTTGCATGACCATGAAGCTTATCAGAGAAGAGCTTCTTTCGCCTAAAGGGCTTATATTATTCAGTCCATGGACGGATATGACGGCAACAGCTAAATCCTACGAAAAATATAAAGAAAAGGATCCTATCCTTACAAAGGAATACATAGAAGGAGTCAGGGATGCTTTTATTGGAGAGGATGCAGACTACGCTGATTCTAAATACAGTCCACTATATGGAGATTTTACCAGCTTTCCACCTACATTAATAATGGTAGGGAGAAATGAGCTTTTGCTGGATGATAGTGTTCAGCTACAAAAGAAAATCAAGAATGCTGGTGGGGAGGCTATTATTGATATTGAAAAGGATGGCTGGCATGTTTATCAACAAATGCCGCTGCCTATAGCCACACGTGCTATGAAGCGTGTAGCTGACTATGTATCAAAAATAATATATATGAGTTAAAGGATAGAGAATGAGTAGAGACAATTGGTATAAGGTAGATAATGTTGCAAAGGTTTTCCTGGCAACAGCAGCAAAGAGAGATACAAGAACACTGCGTGTTAGCGCAACACTTTGGGAGGAAATTGATCCAGAACTATTACAAGAGGCAGTTTTATCTGCAATCCAGATTCGTCCACAGTTTCAGGTACGCATCAGACGAGGAATATTCTGGCATTACATGGAGGATACCGATATTCAGCCGGTTGTTACAGAGGAGCATGGGAGAGTTTGTCCGATTCTATATGTGCCAGGACGTGCGATGCTTCACTATAAGGTAACTTATTACGGCAATAGAATTAATCTTGATTTGTTCCATGCTATATCTGATGGAACTGGCGCTTTGGAATTTTTGAATATCATCGTTTTAGAATATCTAAAGCTTAAATATCCAGGAAGATATGAGGATACTACAATCCATTCAGGTGCTTCCGAGGACGATTTAAATCAGGATAGCTATAAGCAGTTCTTTGGAAGTATGGGATTAAAGGGCTCATCACTTAAATATGCATATCATCCTAGTGGATTGAAGCTTCCATACGATCAGCTTCAGTTTTTCGAGGTTCATATGCCTACAGAACAGCTGCTTCCTAAGGCTAAGGAGATAGGGGTATCACTTACCAGCTATATAGGTGCCCGTTTTATGCTTGCTATTATGGAGGATATGCCACCACGCAAGCGCAAGATGCCTATCAATGTTTCTATGCCGGTAAACCTTAGAAATTATTACCCTAGTCAAACATCCCGCAATTTCTTTAACAATGTTAATGTTTCTCATGTGTTTGATGAGGATATTTCGCTAGAGGATTTGGCAAAGGAGTTTGATGAGAAGCTAAAGTCAAATCTTTCTGAAGAAAATATAAAAAAACAGATGGATAATTTTGAGACAATGGAGTACGTGGCTCCTGTTAGAGCAGTACCACTTTTTATCAAGCAATGGGTAGTAAGATATGGCTCAAGGGTTACTGATAAAAAGGTATCTGTAGTTCTATCAAATCTTGGTGTGCAAAAGCCACCAGAGGAGGTAGCATCCATGATTCAAAACTACAGTGCATTTTGTAGCTCATCTAATCTGTTTTCTACTATGTATAGCTATAACGGAGACTTATCTCTTGGAATCACTTCACCTTATGCTAACACAAGAGTGGTTAAGAATCTTGTGAGAGGCCTTTCTGAGGATGGGGTAAATATCAGAATTTATGCGACGGAGGTGATTCGATAATGAAGAATTGTCCTTATTGTAAGATAGAGGTAGGTGGAAATCTTAAAAAGTGTCCACTATGCCAAAGCAAGCTTAACGGAGAGGCAGAGAGAGCTTATTTTCCACAGCAGACCACTTTGAAGATTCAGTCTTTCTTTTATAAGCTACAACTTTTTATAGTCTGGTCAGTAATCATTTTAAGCCTAGGTTTGGATTTCTTGTTCGGACTCAAGGTATGGCCTACGCTTGATGTTCACTGGAGCCTTATAGTGGCTATGTGGCTAATAGTGTTTGAATTTGGAATAATGAGGCTGTTCAAAAAGGGCATAAGCTCATCTAGAATTATGACCTTATTCGTATTTATAGTTTTGATGATGCTTGGCATTACAGCATATTATATTGATTTTTTCTCATTTGTTACCGACTGGGTTGCGCCTGTTGTAGTAATGGGAACCTTGATAGCAAATTTTGTCCTTGCCATGCTGGATAAAAATGGCAATGCAATGGTTTATCTATTGACTAATCTTGTTGTTGGCATTTTGCCATATATTGTTTTCTACTTCCTGGAAAGAGACTGTCCTATTGCCTGGATAGTTTGTCTGTTAATAAGTGTTATCCTCTTTGTAGGAGCAATTATTTTTAAGGGCAGAGAAGTAGTTGGCGAGATTCAAAGGAGATTGAACGTTTAATGGATAAAATGGGGAGTACTTTTAACAAGAGCAAA
>JAGBJE010000262.1 GCA_017934625.1 Pseudobutyrivibrio sp.
AGCGTCCACACGTATTTGAAGAGCATAAGGAAATCGCCTAAGAGGGTAGCAGTTTAGAGTATATTTAGGAGGAAAAGTCATGGCATTATATAGTGAAAAGGTAATGGACCATTTTAGAAACCCACGAAACGTAGGAGTAATAGATGACGCAGATGGAGTAGGAGAGGTTGGAAATCCTGTCTGTGGCGACATCATGAAGATATATCTTAAGATTAACGATGAGCAAATCATCGATGACGTAAAGTTTGAAACCTTTGGCTGCGGCAGCGCCATTGCATCTAGCTCTATGGCTACTGAATTAATCAAGGGTAAGCCGCTGGATGAGGCTCTTCAGCTTACAAACAAGGCTGTAACAGAGGCTCTTGATGGACTTCCACCACACAAGCTGCACTGCTCAGTGCTTGCAGAGGAAGCAATCAAATCTGCTGTGAAGAATTATTATGATAATAATGGAATCGAATATGATCCGGCAGATTTCCCTGAGGAGCATGACTGCGAAGCTTGTCACGTTTAATATTAGCTGCGAGATTCACCTAGTGACTCTCGCAGTTTTTTTTTTATTATTAAAGCTAGCTATAAATTCGGTTTATAGCTAGCTCTAATTTTCTTTAGTAGCTAAGAGTATTGAAATTGTGGCATATCTAGAATATAATTCCTATCAACCTAGCAGATAGATAGGGAGGTAAAAGGAGATGGCTGATAATAAAAAAGTCTCTAGTGAAGAGCTGGCGAAGATAAAAGAATTCATTGAGACTATAAAATTTGGCTCAGTAAACATCATTATTCAAGATGGCAAGATAGTCCAGATTGATAAAAGTGAAAAGATAAGAATATAAACTAAATATGAGGGACTGACTAGACAACTAGAGGTTCAAAATCATGGTTTCATTTGCTGTGATTTTGGGCCTCTAGTTTGTTTATAAATATTTTTATGAAAAGGAGATAAAAAATATGGGAAAGTTATTCACATCAGAATCAGTAACGGAAGGACATCCAGACAAAATCGCAGATCAAATCTCTGATGCAATCCTTGATGAGCTACTTGCTCAGGATCCATATTCAAGAGTAGCAGCTGAAACAACAGTTGCAACAGGACTGGCACTTGTAGTTGGAGAAATCACAACAAAAGCCTATGTGGATATTGCAAAGGTTGCAAAGGAAACAATTAGAGAAATTGGATATGTAAACAATGTAGATGGATACAATGCAGATTCAATTGCAGTTCTTACATCAATCGATGAGCAGTCAGCAGATATTGCACTTGGAGTTGATAAGGCATTTGAATCAAAGCAGGAAGGAGCAACAGAGGATTATGGAACAGGAGCTGGTGACCAGGGAATCATCTTTGGATATGCAACAGACGAGACAGAAGAATATCTTCCACCTGCTATTTCATTTGCTCACAGACTTACACGTCAGCTTACAAAGGTTCGAAAGGATGGAACACTTCCATACCTTAGACCAGATGGTAAATCTCAGGTAACAGTAGAGTTTGCAGAGGATGGGCAGACAGTTAAGAGAGTTCATACCATCGTAATTTCCACTCAACACGCGGCAGATGTTAGTTTAGAGCAAATCAGAGAAGATATTATCAAATATGTAATTAAGCCAGTTATTCCAGAGGAGCTTCTTGACGAGGACACAATCTACTATGTAAATCCTACAGGAAGATTTGTAATTGGAGGTCCTCAAGGTGATGCAGGTCTTACAGGAAGAAAGATTATCGTTGATACCTACGGCGGCACAGGACGCCACGGTGGCGGAGCATTCTCTGGTAAGGATCCAACAAAGGTGGATCGTTCCGCAGCTTACGCAGCCAGATGGGTAGCAAAGAATTTAGTTGCAGCAGGTGTGGCAAAGAGATTAGAGGTTGAGCTTGCTTATGCAATCGGTGTAGCAAAGCCAGTATCAATTGCAGTAGATACTTTTGGAACGGGAGTAATTGAGGATGAAAAAATTGTTGAAATCATTGAAAAAGTATTTGACCTTAGACCAGCAGCAATCATTGATGCCCTTAATCTTCGTAGGCCAATCTACAAACAGACTGCTGCTTATGGACATTTCGGCAGGACCGACGTGGACTTACCTTGGGAGCATTTAGATAGGGTGGATGAGATTCGTAAATACGTTAATAAGGCAGATATAAATTTGTCGGTGGAATTTGTGGCAGAACAAGAAGTGGTAAGAGTATGATGGGAGAAAAATATGGCAAGAGATAAAGAATGGCGAAAAAAAGAACCGAGCCTAAAAGATGTCCAGGCTAAATATACAGACTTACCAAAATCCTGGATTTTAAAAGCAGACATTCAAAGACGTGGACTGACATACACTAAAGCGGCAGTAGATAAAATTGATCCCAATATACATGTGGTAAATAGTGATGCTGGGTCAGGATTTAGAAATAATCTTGATTATGTTCCAGAAGGACTTATCTGGAAAGACGGTTCGTATCTGGTGGCTAATTTTGATTTTGATGAGAATTCAGCACGCGATCCATATGTAATAGATGTTGTGGATGACAAAATAGTAATAACTGATGAAGGTGAAATTTTTGATGAGGTCCTTGGGTATTGGGAAAAACCAGACTTTTATAATAAGCGAGCAAGTAATGGAGAACCATTGAGTAAGTATATAACTAGTAGACCTCAGAGATTAGACATTTCTGTAAATAAGTATTGTCATTTTTGGGATAAGCCGGGGGATGGCTGTAAGTATTGTCCTCTGACTCCTACATATAAATGTTCTGGGGCAACCGAAGAGCAGTATGAGCATAAATATATCAGAGAAGCCTTTGCAGAAGCATTAAAGCAAAAGGGGAGATTTACGCATGTAATGCTTACAGGAGGTTCAATACTTTCAGGCAAGGAACTGTTGGATGATGAGCTCGAAAGCTATATAGCAATACTAAAAATATTAGGAGAGTTTTTCACAACTGATAGGTTTCCAAGTCAGCTTATTGCAACAGCATTTAACGAGCGACAGTTAGAAAGACTTAAGAATGAGACAAAGCTTATGACCTATACCCCCGACATTGAGGTATTGAATTCTGAAAAATTTGATTGGATATGTCATGGAAAATCTAGGGAAATAGGATATGAGGAATGGAAAAGACGTATATACAAGGCTGTGGATGTGTTTGGAAAAGGTAATGTTAGTTCAGGAATGGTTTTGGGTGTAGAGCTTGCCACACCAAATGGATTTACGTCAGAAGATGAAGCTTTTAATGTAATTATTCCTGAGGCTGAGGAAATAATATCCCATGGAGTTGCATTGGCTGCCAATATATGGAGGCCAGCACCTAAATCAATTCTTCAAGGACAAAAGTCGGCATCCTTAGATTACTTTGTAAGAGTATATCGTGAATTTGACCGATTGCAAAGAAAGTATTGTCCAAATCCTTATACAGATGATTTTAGAAGATGTGGAGCTCATATTGGGCTTGATTTAATGCGAACATATTAATTAAACGGAGAAGGATTATGGTAAAGATAAATGATGAATTAAAGCAGATATTAGATGAGCCGGATACACTAAAAGTATTAGCAGTTAACAATCGTGAAGGTGTTCCTCATGTTGTATTTAAAGGTACACTTCATGCTGAAGATAATCAATTTGTATTCTATGATTTATTGCAAAGTTCTGAGATAAACAAAAATTTAGTAAATACAATATGGTTTGAGAAAAAGCTGGCAATCAACATATTGTCAAAGGATCGAAGAAGCTTTCACATAGTGGGGACACCAGTTAAAAGTGTAACGGCAGGAAAATATTTTGAATCAGTTTATGAAAATATTCAGGAGAGGTTTGGAAGGGATACAGATTTAAATGCAATATGGTATATAGAGCCTGAACAAATACAAGAGGTTTCTTTTGCATATAGGCAAGCTGAGCAAAGGGAAAAATTTCCAATTTTGGCTCATTTAGATCAAATAACAAGGAGAGATGATGATGATGAATAAAATAAAAAAAATAATAGGACTAGGATTAGTTTTATCTTTGACACTAGGACTTTTTGTAGGATGTGGACAGGCGAGTGCAAAAGCGAGTGAGAATAAAAGTGAAGCTGCCGATGCAAATGAACAAAGAGTTATTCGTTTAGGCAATTTCCCGTTTAGTATATGGAATGCACAAATTATTGTTGCATACCAAAATGGATATTTCGATGAGGTATTTGAAGGGAAAAACGTTGATGTTGAGATTACAGATTTTGCCAATGGCCCAGCTGCTAATGAAGCTTTTGTCGCTGGTGATTTGGATATTATTAATGGTATTGGTGACCAACCTATCGTAGTCGGTATTGCGAATGGAGTTGATACTAAGATATTGTCTGGTGCTGCTAAGCAAGGAGAAAATATAGGCGTTATTGCACCTGGGGATAGAGGAATCACTTCTACAGCAGATCTAAAAGGAAAAAAGGTAGGCGTTTATATTGGCACATATGTACATAAATCTATCATTGGCATTCTTAATGATGCAGGTTTGAGCGAAGAAGATGTTGAGCTAGTAAATATTTCGTCTACTTCAGATGCGAGCGCTGCCTTTGCAAGCGGAGATATTGATGCATATTTATCAATGAGTGGTGATTATATTCATGAAAAGGTAGATGGGGAAGGGTATGTTGTTGTTAACGATTGTGCAAATCATCCAGCATTTTCTTATATAGTGGCGTCTGCAAAGTTTGTTGATGAGAATCAGGATATTTTAGCGGATTTTTACGATGCATTGGATAAGGCTCAAAAGTTTATAGACGAAAATACAGATGAAGCATATTCAATAATTGCAGAGTTCTCAGATTATGATGTTGATACTGTCAGATATACTATTGAAAATGCAGATATTCAATTGGCATGGGATGAAGATTACGAACAGAATTTATTAGAAACATACGACTTTTTATTCAGTCATGAAATGATTACAACTGAGCTGTCAGAAGATGATATTTTAGACAGAGTGGATACATCAATTATTGATACATACAGTAAATAGGGTGAGAAAATGAGTATAAACGAAAAAACACACTGGAGAGAAAAAGAGCTATCTTATGACCAGGTAATTGATAAATATCCTGATATTCCTCCAATATTAGCTCTTAAAATAGATGTTAGCCGGAGGGGAATTGCATACACAGATGCTGCATTTGCAAAGGTGGATTCCAACAAACATCATGTAGAGCCATTTAATTACATGATAGGACACGGCAAGCAAATATCCCCCATAGGATTGTTTCTGAGGGATGGTTCTGTTATTTGCCAAGGACATCAAGAAGTTTATGATTGGACCTATCGAGATCCATATATCCTCGATGTAGTGGATGATAAATTAGTTATTGTCGATAATGACAGGATTTTTGAGGAAGCTAAATTTTGGGAGAAACCAGACTTTTACGACAAATATACTTCAAATGGAACGCCTATGAGAGAAATCGCCTCAGCGAGACCACAGAGGCTTACGATTGCTCCGGCTACAAAGTGTCATTTTTGGGATGTACCTAAAGAAGGATGTAAGTATTGCGCATTGTTTTCAGCTCATAGATCAGCTAATGATGAAGGTGATATAAGAGATGATAAGTGGTTTAGTGATGTAACGGAAACAGTTGAGGAGGCTTTAAAACAAAAGGGGCGATATGCATCTTTCCATATGACAGCCGGTTCTACACTAAGTGGTAAAGAAATCTTTGATGATGAAGTAGATTTGTATATAAAAACATTAAAGGCTGCAGAAAGAGTAATTGATGCTAAAAAGTTTCCAGTAAAACTAGTTGCCAGTGCGTTTTCTAAAAAGCAGTTACAAAGAATGTATGAAGAGACCGCGATTACTACTTATACTACCGATTTGGAAGTATTAAATAAAAATCTATTTGGTTGGGTATGCCCTGGTAAGAACCGATTAGTAGGGTACGATGAATGGAAGCATAGATTATATGATGCTGTTGAAATTTTTGGTAGAGGTAATGTGGATTGTGGAATTGTTGGCGGAGTTGAGACTGCACAACCTAATGGTTTTGAGGATGAGCAAGAGGCTTTGAATAATGTATTAACGGAAGCAGAGGAAATTGCATCCCATGGTGTAAGTTTTGCAGATTGTGTTTGGAATACTTTGCCTGGTGCAATATTTATGAAACAGAAAACACCTTCATTAGAGTATTATGTTCAGCTGGCTTTAGGACTTGCAGAAGTTCGAAGAAAAAATGGATTGTATATTTATACAGATGATTACCGCAGGTGTGGAAATCATCCTAATACAGATTTGGCGAGAATAGATTGAGGAGGCTATATTAAATGGCAGTCAAAATAAAAAAGGAAATAGCTGATGCAGTTAATAATCCAGACAATATAAAGGTATTAGCGTCTATTGATAGACATGGGAATGTCCATGTGGTTGCCAAAGGAAGTATAACAGTTACAGAGGATGGGAGAATTAAATATTGGGAGCTTCTTGAAAGCTCCCAAACAAATAAAAATGTAACTTATGCACTTTGGTTTAATAAAGAAATTGCTATTAATGTTATAACAACTGATAGGAGGAGCTATCAAATCAAAGGGATACCTAGAGTGAATTTGAATGCAGGCCATGAATATGAAGAAAACTATATAAAAGCTCAAGAAAAAAACGAAAATAATGACTTGGCTGCAGTTTACTATATCGAGCCAACAGAAATCATTGAAGAAACATATTCTAGCAGGCTAGCTGAGGAAACGAAAAAGCATCCTTTGTATATGCATCTTGATAGATTGGCAAAGAAAGAATAAAGAGGTACTTTGATGAATAGAGTAAAAAGTTTTATGTTCAAAGTTATTGCGCCTTTATTACTAATCGTAGTGTGGCAGATATTTGGCACATTTGGAGTTTTGAATGAACATATTTTACCACCTCCTACAAAGGTTATTTCAACATTTGTTCAATTATTTAAAAGCGGCAAGTTAGTGGATAATCTATTTATAAGTTTAATTCGAGTGTTCCGAGGTTTTATATTAGGTGCTCTAGCTGGAGTGGTCATTGGTATATTTATGGGGTTATCGCGACCAATTAACAAGATACTAAGCTCGCTAGTAAGTATTTTTAGACCAATTCCTATGATTGCTTGGATTCCGATACTTATTCTTGGCTTAGGAATAGGTGAAGAATCAAAGGTAGCAGTAATATTTATAGGAACTTTGTGGCCGGTGCTATTAAATACAATTAGTGGAATTCTCTCAGTTGATACTAAACTTATAGAAGTATCAAGAGTTTTAGAAAAAAGCAAAATAGAAATGCTTATAAAAGTTATTATGCCATCAGCATGGCCAGCAATTTTTACGGGCTTGCGATTGGGAATTAGTACGGCTTGGACATGCGTGGTTGCAGCAGAAATGATAGCAGCGTCATCTGGAATAGGCTACATGATTATGTATGCCAGAGAATTGTCACAACCTGATGTAGTACTTGTTGGTGTATTTACTATCGGATTTGTTGGTCTATTGATTGATGCAATAATTGGTGCGTTGCAAAAGAAGGCTTTGGGTTGGAGCTATATAAATAAAAATGGAAGGTGATGGGAATGGCTGAGAGTAATGAGGTGCGTTTTGAAAATGTTGATAAAGTATTCCCATTAGATGGGGAATATTTAGAAGTACTAGATACAATTAATCTTAATATTAAGTCGGGAGAATTTATTAGTATAGTTGGAAACTCTGGCTGCGGAAAAAGCACGCTGCTAAAAATGCTTGTGGGTTTGGATTCCCCAACAAAAGGAAAAATAATTGTCGGTGATAGAGTGGTAAGTGAACCTCGCGCTGATGTTGGAATGGTTTTTCAAGAGGCAAGACTATTCCCTTGGCTAAGTATTGAAAAAAATATTTCTTTTGGTATTGCAAATAATGTTGCCAGAGAAAATCGTCAAAGGATAGTCAAAGAAGCTATTGAGCTGGTTGGATTACATGGTTTTGAAAAAGCATATCCAGCACAATTATCAGGGGGGATGCAGCAGCGAGCATCTATTGCTAGAGCATTAGTTGGTGAGCCGGAAGTGCTACTATTGGATGAGCCCTTTGGAGCATTAGATGCATTTACAAGAATTACAATGCAAAATGAGGTTTTAAAAATATGGGAAAAAGAGAAGAGAACCATGATTTTAGTAACCCACGATATAGATGAAGCAATTTTTTTAAGTGATCGAATAGTAATTCTATCTGAAAGACCTGGTAGTATCAAAGAAATAATAAATGTGGATTTGCCTCGACCAAGGGACAGAAGTCGACAGGAATTTTTGAATATAAGGAAGAAAATCTTAACGAGTTTCATTGGAAATTCAGGACTAGATGTAGAGTATTACATTTAACCACTTGCAGCTATACTTCTACAGAGTTATAATAAAGCTATACTTCTACAGAAGTATAGCTTTATTTTTTTGAAAGCAAGGTGGTTTAGTTGAGCAAATTAGTTTTATATCATGGGTCAGATAAAATAGTAAGCAAGCCTCAGTATGGGTATGGAAAGCCCTTCAATGATTATGGGCAGGGCTTTTATTGCACTAAGCATATAGACCTGGCCAAGGAATGGGCGGTAGAAGCTGAGCGAGACGGTTTTGTTAATGTATATGAAATAGATGATAAGGGACTTAAGATTCTAAATCTTAATGATGAAAAGTATTCAATTTTGCATTGGATTACACTGCTGATTGAGCATAGAACCTTTAGTATCAACAGCCCACTGGCAAGGGATGGTATTGGTTTTTTGCAGCGAAACTATCATATAGATATAGATGAATATGATGCAATAATAGGTTATAGGGCAGATGATTCATATTTTTCATTTGCCAGAGCCTTTTTGGCAAATACTATTAGCATTGAACAGTTGGAAGAAGCTATGTACCTTGGTGAATTGGGACAACAGTTCTTTATAAAGAGCGAAAAGGCTTTTTCAAAGCTTAAGTTTATAGAGGCAAAACAAGTGGATTGCGCAGAGTATTATCCTAAGAAGTCTGCTAGGGACAGCAAAGCAAGGGAGAGCTATAATACTATTGCTGATGCAATGGATAAAAAAGGAACATATCTTATTGATCTTGTAAGAAAGGAGCAGTAGAATGGTTCATCCTTATAAAGAAATATATCTTAGTGATGCTATGGCAAATTTAGCAGAAGCATTTCAGGTGGCAGCTTACGATTACAAGTTCAGCCTAGATTTTTTTATGAGTCTGTTCATCGTTTCAGGGATAGCAGCTCAGTTTGAAGTGGGAAATCCCAAATACATAGTTGGAAAATCCGGGGCGGAGCTTACCCAGGAGATAGTCCTTAGAACAAATGCTACAGAACTAAGGCAGATTGATACATCCTTTAAAGCACCTAAAGAGGATTATTGGACAGGTTGGGTGTTAGCATATTATCAGTGGTACTCGGCCAAGAGCTTTAAGGAAATACAAAGCATTATTACCCTAGAGGAATTAATGGAGAAGTACAATCCATATCATGAAATGGATGAAATGCAGATAGTAGAATATATTAATTCCAAAGTCGACAAAGCAAGAGCGGTAAGCAGGCTTCAGATGTATCGAAAATACTTTGAAATGTCCCAAAGTGAGTTGGCGAAGGAGTCAGATGTTAATTTGCGTACATTGCAGCAGTATGAAATAGGTGCCAAGGATATAGGCAAAGCCTCGGTGGCTACACTTGAATCTTTATGTAAGGTCTTGAAATGTGACGTAAAGGATTTATTATAGTTAGTATGATAATTAACACAGGGCAACGCACAGACATACCGGCATTTTTTCCTGAGTGGTTAGCAAACAGATTCAAGGAAGGCTATGTCTGTGTAAGAAATCCATATAATCCTGTTCAGGTGAGCAGGTATAGATTAGACCTTAAGGTGGTGGATGCAATTGGTTTTTGCAGCAAGAATCCAGCACCTTTTTTCCCGTATATGGATTTAATAAAGGATTTCGGGCAGTATTGGTACATAACTATCACTCCCTACGGTAAGGACATAGAGCCTGGTGTGCCTGATAAGGCTCAGGTTATGGAATCCTTTAAGCAGCTTTCTAAGATGGTTGGCGTAGATAGAATCGGTTGGCGCTATGATCCCATTTTCATTGATGAAAAATATACTGTAGATTTTCACTTAGAGGCTTTCGCCAAAATGTCGGCAAACCTTAGGGGCTATACCAACCACGTGGTGATTAGCTTCATAGATATTTATGATAAGGTAAAGCGTAATTTCCCAGAGGCAGCGCCAGTATCTGCTGAGGATAAGGTGGCCCTTGGGCAGAAGATTATTGAAATAGCAAGGACAAATGACATGGTGGTAAAGCCATGTGCTGAAGGGGATTTCTTGGCAAAGTATGGAGCTGATTGTAGCGGCTGCATGACAGTAGCCATGTACGAAAAGGCTATAGGCTCAAGGCTAATAGCTCCTAAATCTAATGTTAAGCCAGCCAGGGCAGACTGCGCCTGCTACTTAGGAGCTGATATTGGAGCATACGACACCTGCAGGCATTTTTGTAAATATTGCTATGCTAATAATGACATTGAGCAGGTGGCAAAAAATAAAGAATTACATGATGTTAATTCACCATTTCTAATAGGCAATTATCGTAAAGACGATATTATTCATGATGTTAGGCAGACCTCATGGATTGATAACCAGATGAATTTATTTGATTTTTTATAACTCAAGGGTTACGCGATTAACCTTTGATTTTTACAGCACTCTTGCAGTATCATTTTTTCAGATGAAAATATTGGAGGGTGCAAGATGAATAAAAATTTTACTAAGGAGGTTGCACTCATAGCTGTGCCAGTGGCATTACAGTCTATGCTGCAATCTTCTTTTTCTATGATTGACCAGATAATGGTAGGACAGCTGGGAGAGCAGAGTATAGCAGCAGTGGAAATAGCAGCCAAGCCAGGATTTATATATGCATTTGTAATAGGGGCAATAGGCGCTATAGCAGGAATAATGATATCTCAGTATATTGGAAAAGGGGATAAGCTGGCAGAGGAAAAAAGCATTTGTCTTAACTTTTTGGTAATGCTAATTACAGGCATGTTATTTTCTGGGGTGGCACTTGGATGTTCTAATTCTTTTGTAAAGCTTTTCACAAGTGATGAATTTGTAGTCATCACAGGAGGTTCGTATTTACGAATTATAACCTGGACATTTATTCCACTTGGCATTAGCAATATTTTTGGCGTGGCCCTTAGATGTAGGGGCAAATCGACACTGCCACTGTATGTAAGCTTTGCGTCAGCAGTGGTAAACACGGGACTCAACTATTTATTAATTTTTGAAATTGCCAAATGCCACAGCTTGGTGTGAAAGGAGCTGCATATGCTAGTGTTATATCACAGATGATAGGGGCTATTGTAATTCTTATATTATTCTTTAAGGAATATGGAAGAATTAACATATCTGTAAGGCTTGATAGAAATGGATACATTCAATATGTGTGTATGTTAGCGCCAGTAGTAATAAATGAATTTATGTGGTCGGTGGGGCAGAGTATAAACACATTTGTGTATGGTCATATGGGAACTGAGGAGCTGGCGGGGATGTCATTAACTGGCTCTGTTCAAGGACTAACAATAGGCGCCCTAAGCGGTCTTTCTCAAGCTGCTGGAATCATGATAGGTAAACGCCTTGGTGAAGGGGAATATGACCTGGCATATAAAGAGTCTAAAAAGCTATGTATATATGGTTTTTTAGGAACTATCGTATTTTCGATATTAGTAATTGTGTTAAGATATCCTTATGTGAATATATATAACGTAAGTGATGAAGTACATATCATCGGTGCAAATATTTTGATTGCCTTTGCTATATTGATGCCTGTGAAAGTTCAGAATATGATTTTGGGAGGTGGAATAATCAGAAGTGGTGGCAGGACTAAATATCTAATGATTATAGATATGATGGGAACCTGGCTTGTAGGTGTACCACTTGCTTTGTATACAGGTCTTGTACTAAAGCTTTCGATCGTATGGGTTTACTTCATATTGTCGCAAGAAGAGGTAGTGCGATTTATCATATCCATATTCATGTTTAGAAGTAAAAAATGGATGAACACTTTAGATTGAGGATATTATGTGGGATGAAAATAAAGTCAGAATAAGGGATGTTGCGGAGGCGCTAGGTGTTAGTACTGCAACAGTTTCAAATGTTCTTCATGGAAAAACTAAGAAAATCTCTGATGCAACAGTGAAGCGGGTTCAGGAGAAGCTAAATGAAATGGGATATGTTCCCAATATGGCGGCAACACTTTTAGCACAGAATAATTCCAGGATTATAGGTGTGGTAGTTAATGACCATCCTAAATATGAAGGTCATGTTTTGGAAGACCCTTATGTTTGTAGTGCTTTGAATGCGCTCTCAAATGAGATTGACCAGGCTGGATATTTTATGATGTTAAGAAAGTTATCACAAATAAGTGAAATACCAGTTTTTGCATCTATGTGGAATATGGATGGCATGGTACTTTTAGGATTTTGTGCTGATGATTATCAAGCTCTTAGGGACAAGATTCGTATTCCATTTGTTGTATATGATGGATTTTTTATAAACGATAGGAACATCTGCAATTTAATGTTAGATGATTATGATGGAGGCAGTCAGGTTGGAAAATATCTTAGAACTCACGGTAAAAACCATGTTTTATGTATAGCTGATAATAAGCTAAGTCCTGATTATGATAGATACAAAGGCTTGTGCCATGGACTTCAGCTAACAGCAGATTATTTGATAATTCCAATGTCTAAGGAAGAGCGAATTTACTTCTATAAAAAGCGTATTCTTAAGTTTAATAAGTATGATGCAATCTTTGCAGTATCAGATTATTATGGCATTGAGCTTATGAACCTTCTAATCCAAAATGGGTATAGCATACCAAAGGATCTGTGGATGATAGGTTTTGATGATATATCCTTATGTAAAAGTGTAATTCCACCATTTGCATCAGTTCGGCAGGATGTAGAGCTTAGAGCGAAAAAGGCTGTAGAGTATATACATGCAATGAAGGAAGACTCTCAGTTTTCTGTTACCGAAAGAATACCTGTAAAGTTAATAGTTCGAGAGAGCTGTAAAGAGCTAGTTATAGATTAAGTCTATAGCTAGCTCTCATTTTCTTTAGGAGCTAGATATCTTGTATTTAGGGGTTTTGTGACATATAATCCTATCAACCTAGTAGATAAATAGATGAAAGGAGAAAATGATATGGCGGATATAACAGTAGGAAGAAATTCAGTGAAAAATGATGACATAGTTACTACATCAAAATCACAGATTTCAGATTTATGGAAGAAGGAAGATTGGCTTACGATTTGGATTGGAGCAATTCTTATTGCAGTCGCAGCAATAGCAGTTATTACAGGAAACTTTGATTTTAGCGCTGCAAAGTTTTCAACCTGGGGAAATGGTGTAAGTGTATTGGAGCAATTAGGGACAGGTAGCTTTTGGATATCCCTTGTAAGAACGTTTCTTGTAACAGGAGCACTGTTTACAGCAGGTGTTAAGCTTAAAGGTGAATCAGTAAAGGATTATATTCCAGCATACTCGGCCCTGTTTTTACTAGCTATACTGGTAAGATTCATTTCAGCAGAATATACACTTAACAGATATTTGGAATGGGCTTTCTGGGCACTTATAGTTGGACTTGTAATTTCAAACACAGTCGGTGTTCCTAAATGGTTAAAGCCAGCGGTTCAGACAGAGTACTACATCAAGGCTGGACTTGTAGTAATGGGATTTTCAGTACTTTTCTCAAACATTATTAATTTTGGTTTATACGGACTTGGCATTGCATGGATAGTTACTCCAGTAGTAATCATCTTCATGTGGTTCTTCGGCACAAAGGTACTTAAGATTGATAACAAGCCACTTGTTATTACAATTGCTACAGCAACATCAGTCTGCGGTACTTCAGCAGCGATTGCAGCAGGCGCTTCATCAAAAGCAAAGAAGACAGATCTTTCACTTGCAGTTTCAATTTCCATCATTTTTACAGTAATCATGATGGTATTCGAGCCAATTATTATTAAGGCTACAGGACTTGGAGAGCTTATGGGAGGAGCTCTTATCGGCGGAACAGTAGATTCAACTGGCGCTGTTACAGTAGCAGGTACAGCACTTGGTGAGACTGCACAGACAGCAGCTGTACTTGTTAAATCTATTCAGAATATCCTTATTGGATTTATCGCATTTGCGGTAGCAATTTTCTTTTCAACAAGAGTGGAAAATGGTAATGGAAAGACAAATGTATCTGCAACAGAAATTTGGTATAGACTTCCAAAATTCATATTAGGCTTCTTTGCAGCATCACTTATTGCATCATTTGTATTCCTCCCAGCAGTTGGAAGTGATTCTGTAGCAAGCATTAATGGCGTTTTAGATCAGTACAAAAACTGGGCATTCGTTCTTGCATTTACAAGCATTGGTCTTGATACAAACTTTAAGGAAATCAAGGAACAATTTAAGGGAGGTAAGCCACTTACTCTTTATGTGGTAGGACAGTTATTTAATATTGTTCTTACTTTTATAGCAGTATATATACTTCTATCTGGAAAGTTTTTCCCAGTTCCTGTATTGAATTAATTATCCTAGGAGAAGATGAATATGAAATCTACATTGAGAAAGTTAATGAAAATATTTGGAATAGTTTTTGTAGTAGCGGTTATAGGTCTTGCTTTATATATAATGGCTAATGGACTTGGCTTAGTAGATGGACTAGATTTTGGTGCTGGCGCATATTATTATGCAGATATCCCGCAATTCGCTAAGTACGTAAATGGAGAGCATTTTAAATCAGCTTTCCCAATGTGGATTCATATAGTGCTATTTTTAATTTGGGGAGTATTGATGTATAGATTATGGATATGGTTAGATAAAAAACTGTGATATTAAATGAAAAAAAGCCTTCCCGAAGATATATAACGGGAAGGCTTGTGTTTTTATTTAATCTTCTTACATACATAATTAATGCAGATACCACCAACTGTATTTCCAGCAGTGATAACCAGTAGCTTGATTATCGCATTTACGGAATAATTAAATGCCATGTTATAATAGAACATATCAGCAACGCAGTGCTCTGTGCCTGCAAGAATAAATCCCATAACACCAAGGAATATTCCTAAGTATTTGCCAAGCTCATGGCTGTTATTCTTAAATTCATCTACTGCAATAAAAATAAAAATGTTGCAAAGTATTCCAAGTAAAAACAGGCTCAAGTATGAGTCTCCATTCTTAACTTCACAAAGAGCAGTGGCCTTTTCAGCTACGGCAGCGCCAACTCTAGTACCTCTTATCATAAGAGCAAGTATAAGTGTTCCGATAAAGTTTCCAACCCAAATAGAAATCATATCTGGTATTGATGGGTCGCCCTTATCAATAGTGTAGCAAACCTTACCAGTGAAAAGATTAAATCCGAAGGTAAGCACCACGAAAAGTCCAACAGAAAACAGTGCGGAACCAATCACCTTATTATCTAACGATAAATAAATGAGTCCACCAAGGCCGATAGTGAAACCAGCCATAATAGATTTTACAAAAGCTTTGTTAGTCATATACATTTCTCCTTCTTAACGGCAATATTATATGTATTATTTTATCTAAAAGCAACGAAGTTTCTCAGGTATTTGACAAAATACAAAAAAGAAAATAATATGTTATAGCCTATTATTTAGATGGGTGTAAAAGGATGAGTTGTTTTTTGTTTAAAAATGAGGAGTTTATGAAGGAAATATCATATAAAGAGCTTATGGAGCTCAGTAAAGATTCATATATATTGGTTGATACCAGAAATGAGGGAAGTCTTAAATACGGTATGATCCCAGGTGCAGTAAGCATCACACATGAGTTGTTTGAGACAGATTTAGAGGGTGTCTGCAATCGTCTGGACAAATCAAAGCAGATAATACTTTACTGCACTAGAGGTGTGATTTCAGTGGATGATGCCGCTGTTTTAGCAGAGCAGGGATTTGATGCGATAAGCCTTAAGGGCGGTTATAACAGTTATCTTTCAGCTATGATGGAGGCTCAGGATAATGAGGCAGAAGAAGAGCTTAATGAGAAAACTGCTGAGATAGAAAAGAGCATCAGAAAGAAATTCCATAAGACATTGTTTTCACCATTTGCAAGAGCTTGTAAGCAGTACGAGCTTATAAAGGAAGGTGACCATATTGCGGTATGTATTTCCGGTGGTAAGGATTCTATGCTGATGGCAAAGCTTTTTCAGGAGATTAAGAGACATCAAAAGGTTAATTTTGATCTTACTTTTCTTGTAATGGATCCTGGCTACAGTGAGGTTAACCGCAAGCTTATCGAAAGTAATGCTAAGCTAATGGGAATCCCGATAGTTGTGTATGAGAGCGATATTTTTGATGCAGTTGATACAGTAGATAAGAATCCTTGTTATCTGTGTGCTAGAATGCGCCGAGGCCATCTCTATTCCAAGGCAAAGGAGCTTGGCTGCAACAAGATAGCACTTGGTCATCACTATGACGATGTTATTGAAACTATTCTGATGGGCATGCTTTACGGTGCCCAGATACAGACAATGATGCCTAAGCTTCATTCTACTAATTTTGAGGGCATGGAGCTAATCAGACCACTGTATCTTATCAGACAGGATGACATTATTGCATGGCAAAGATATAATGGTTTGCACTTCCTTCAGTGTGCCTGCCACTTTACTGAGACCTGTGACAGCTGTTCTGTAGATGGAACCAGCGCATCCAAGCGTCTCGAAACAAGAAACTTAATTGCAGAGCTTAAGAAGGTAAATCCATATGTGGAATCAAACATTTTCCGCAGTGTGGAGAATGTTAATCTTGCTACAGTAATTGCTTATAAGCAGGATGGAATAAAGCATCATTTCTTAGATGATTATGACAATTAAAACGTATATACGATATAGAGCTAGTTATAAACACGATTTATAACTAGCTCTAATTTTATTTGGGAACTAGGTATATTGAAGAAGTGGCATTTATCTGTTATTATCCTATCAACCTAGTAGGTAATTGTAAAAATGAAGGGAGTGATAGGTATAGGATTTAACACAGACCTGCTACATGCAGGCAATCAACAGGAAACAAAAGGTGCAACCCTTCCACCTATATATCAAAGTAGTGCTTTTTATCAGGAATCGGTAGAGGATTTGGCAGGCATATTTAGTAACAAGAAAATGGGGTATTGCTACACCAGAGTGGCTAACCCAACCATAAATGCTTTCGAGGAAAAGATTACAAAGCTGGAGGGGGGAATAGGCTCAGTTGCCTGTGCATCAGGAATGGCAGCCCTTTCAATGGCGTTATTAAATATTCTACAGGCAGGAGATGAAATAATATCAAGTGCAAGCCTGTACGGCGGCTCCATAGATTTGTTTAGAGATATCGAAGCCTTTGGAATCAAGACTAGATATGTAGAAAACAACAATTGGGAAGAAATAGAGGCGGCTTTTAATGACCGCACCAAGGTGGTGTTTGCAGAGACCATCGGCAATCCCTGTTTGGACGTAACTGATATTGATAGGCTTGCAGAAATTGCACATTCTCACAGCGTGCCGCTTGTTATGGACAATACTACAGCAACGCCCTATTTGGTGAAGGCTATAGAGCATGGGGCAGACATAGTGGTTAATTCATCCTCTAAATACATTAATGGAAGTAGTAATTCCATAAGCGGAGTTTTAACTGACAGTGGCCATTTTAAATGGACTAAGGAGCGTTATCCAGTCCTGGGGGAATACATAAAATACGGTCCATTTGCATACATATCGAAAATGCGAAGTGGCCTGTACCGAAACATGGGAACCTGTCTGTCGCCATTTAATGCATATCTAAATGTGATAGGACTGGAAACCCTTGGACTAAGAATGGATAGGCAGTGTAGTAACGCCCTGGCATTGGCCAAGTGGTTAGATGAAACCTATGATGACATAAAGGTAAATTACCCAGGACTTAAATCCAGCAACTGGAATGGTATCGCAAATACGATATTAAAGAATGGTTATGGCGCCATCCTCACTATCAGAGTAGGAACCAAAGAACGCGCCTTCGAAATCATGAATAAACTAACCATTCCGTATATATTATCCAACATAGGTGACACCAAAACCCTGGTAGTCCATCCTATGTCAACGATTTCATTACACAGCACCGAAAAAGAACTAGCGGACGCTGGCGTCTACGAAGATTTAATCCGTATCAGCGTCGGTATCGAGGACGTGGAAGATCTAATAGAAGACTTCCGTACCGCAATAAGCTAGATTTTCATGGTAATCAATTAAGTAAGAGACGCTCACAACTTAGGCAAGCGCTAGTAGGGGGGCGTCATGCCGAGCGCGGGAAGGACCTACGCCGGCGGGAGGGCTCCCACGCGAAGGTATGGAGGGTGCCCTACGGGAGCACGGAAAATTACGATGCGTCTCGTATATAAAGGAGTAAGTATGGCAGAAAAGATAGATTATAAGGCTTTGAAGGCTGGCGGCTTCATGAGCCAGAAGCAAAAGGGTTACGGCTCCCTGCGTCTAGCCGTTGTAGGCGGCAATTTAGATGCGAAAGCCATCAAGACAGTGGCAGAGGTGGCAGAAAAGTATGGCCATGGCTATGTACATATGACTAGCCGCCAAGGAATTGAGATTCCTTTTATTCATGTGAATGATTTGCAAAAGGTAAAGGACGAGCTGTTGGCTGGCGGCGTGTACACAGGAGTGTGTGGCCCAAGAGTACGTACCATTACAGCCTGTCAGGGCTCAGAGATTTGCCCAAGTGGTTGTATAGATACATATACATTGGCACAGGAATTAAATGATAGATATTTTGGTAGAGAGTTGCCACATAAGTTTAAGTTTGGGGTGACTGGCTGTCAGAATAACTGCCTTAAGGCTGAGGAAAATGATGTAGGTATCAAAGGCGGCATGACAGTTGAATATAAGGAAGAGGATTGCATTTCCTGCGGTGTGTGCGTAAAGGCTTGTAGGGAGCAGGCGCTTTCTATGAAGGATGGCAAGGTGGAGATAGACACTACTAAGTGCAATAACTGTGCTAGATGTGTAAAGAGCTGTCCTACTGATGCATGGGTTGGAACTCCAGGGTACATCGTATCCTTCGGAGGTACCTTTGGAAATAAGATTTACAAGGCCGAGCAGCTGCTTCCAATCATCCGTGATAAGGAAACATTGTTCCGCGTCACAGATGCAGCCATCGACTATTTCGAGGCCAACGCCAAACCATCGGAGCGCTTCCGCGCCACCCTCACCCGCCTAGGTGACGATGGTCTACGCACCGCCGTACAGGCAGCATACGAAGGAGGTTTAACATGAGTGAAGTTTTAGAATTTGATGAACAGGTAGATATTACAGATAAGGTATGTCCTCTTACTTTTGTTACTGCAAAGGTGGCAATAGAGGAGCTAGACGACGGCCAGGTACTGGCGGTTCGCATGAATGATGGTGAGCCAGTGCAGAACGTGCCTCGTTCTTTTAAGGAGGATGGCCATAAGATTTTGAAGCTTAATGATAATGAGGATGGCACCTATACTTTGTTTGTAAGAAAGGTGGAGGAGTAATATGGCAGCTAGAATCTATACAGATGATTTTGAAGAGAAGGTGCTGAAAAGTCAGTTGCCAACCATAGTAGATTTCTACTCGGATTCATGTATCACATGCAAAAAGCTGGCACCAACTCTTTGCGATATTGAGGAAGAATATGAAGGTAAGCTTAATGTGTTCAAGGTGAACACAAGTTATGATACTAAGCTTGTGGAAGACTATGGGATTAAGGCGAATCCAACGCTGATTCTGTTTAAAGAGGGGAAGGCTGTAGATAAACAGGTTGGTGCAGTTGATTATGATGATTTGGTAGATTGGATTGAGGATTTGATATAGGAGGATAATGAAATGACAATCACAGTTGCAGGAGAGAAGAAGGAATATAAGGATGGTTTGACTCTTCCAGAGCTTATTGAGCTTGAGGATGTGGAGACACCTGAGTATGTGACTGTATCAATTAATGATGAGTTCGTACTTACAGAAAATCGTGATACCACAGTGTTAAATGAAGGTGATAGCGTTGAATTCCTTTATTTCATGGGAGGTGGCTGCTAATGGCAATGACAGATGAGCAGATTGAGCGCTATAGCAGGCATATCATCCTAAAGGAAGTGGGAGCTAAGGGTCAAAAGAAGCTATTAAACGCAAGCGTACTTATTATCGGCGCCGGTGGACTAGGGGCTCCAGCAGCTATGTATCTTGCAGCAGCAGGAGTAGGAAAGATTGGCATTGTAGATGCAGATGAGGTGGATTTGTCTAATTTGCAGAGACAGATAATCCATAGCACAGCTGATATAGGAAAGCCTAAGGTAAAATCTGCAAAGGAAACCATGAATGCCATGAATCCTGATGTGGAGGTAAAGACATATCATAAGTTTGTGGATTCTACAAATATTAGAGAACTGATTCGTGAATACGATTTCATCATTGATGGCACTGATAACTTCCCAGCGAAGTTTCTAATTAATGATGCCTGCGTAATGGAAAAGAAGCCATTTAGCCATGCAGGAATCATTCGCTTTAAGGGACAGCTGATGACTTACGTGCCAGGAGAGGGACCATGCTATAGATGCGTGTTTAAAAATCCACCACCAAAGGATGCAGTACCAACCTGTAAGCAGGCAGGTGTTATTGGTGCTATGGGTGGAGTGATTGGTTCACTTCAAGCTATGGAGGCTATCAAATACATCGTAGGTGTAGGTGATTTGCTTACAGGAAAACTGCTTACCTATGATGCTGTAAATCAGGATTTCAGAAAGATAAAGCTTCCACACGACACCAGCAAATGTCCTGTATGTGGAGCAAATCCTACTATTACAGAGCTTATTGATTATGAGCAGGAGGTTTGCGAAGAAACAGCAGGCCGATTTGAGGTAAGAGATGAAAACAATTAGAATGCATTATCGTATATACGATAGTATTGTGGCATACGCAAAGGAACATCTTCCAGAGGAAGCCTGTGGACTTGTAGCAGGTACAGAAAATGATGGTAAAATCGAAGTAAAAAAGATATACTATCTAGAAAATAAGGATCATGCTACAGATCATTTTACACTGGATCCAAAGGACCAGATGGAGGCTATAAAGGATATGAGAAAAGAGGGGCTAAAGCCTCTTGGCAATTGGCATTCTCATCCAGAGTCACCATCAAGGCCATCAGTCGAGGATATCAAGCTTGCATACGATTCAAAGGCAAGCTATATGATTCTATCTCTGATGGCAGAAAATCCAGTGTTTAACAGCTTCCATATAGAGGATGGACAGTATGAAAAAGAAGATTTAAGAATCTTTTCGGATGAATATTATTTTTAAGGAGACATGACATGAAGTTGACAACAAGAGAGATTACATTTACAGGTTTATTCGCAGCACTTATTGCTGTTGGAGCATTTATTAAGATTGATATTCCACTACCTTTATATACTATGCATTTCACATTGCAGTGGTTGTTTGTATTACTGGCAGGATTTATCTTAGGCAAAAAGCTTGGTGCCCTTAGCGTAATTACATACATTATTGTTGGCCTTGCAGGCGTTCCTGTTTTTGCAGCAGGAGGCGGTATCGGTTATGTACTTCGCCCAGGCTTTGGATTTTTACTTGGATTTATTTTGGCAGCATATTTAATCGGCTTATACACAGAAAAGCTTCCATCAAAGAAATTAATATATCTTATTGTGCCAGCTACAATAGGACTTATTGCATATTATAGTGTAGGTGCGGTATATTTTTATTTGATAAAAAATTTATATGTTGGGGAAGCTGTTTCCTTTGCCGTTGTAGTGGTTCAATATTGCTTAATCACTGTAATACCAGATTTTATCTTATGTGTAATGGCGGCAAGCCTTTCTACACAGCTTATTCCAGCATTTAAGAAATTAGCATTAGTAAGTGTTCAGGAGTAAGAATGGATATTAAAATAGGAACTCGCGGTTCTAAGCTGGCGTTAGCCCAGGCAAATTATGTAATGGAAAAGCTAAAGGAAAGCTTTCCTGACAATGATTATGAGATAGTGGTTATCAAGACAACAGGTGATATGGACCAGCATAGGCCACTAGATGCCATTGGTTCTAAGGGAATCTTTACAGACCAAATAGAGGATGCTCTATTAAGTGGCAGGATTCAGCTGGCGGTTCATTCCATGAAGGATATGCCAGATACCCTTAAGGAAGGGCTCACATTTGCCGACCCTTGGGATAGAGAGGATGCTAGAGATGTTTTGATTCTCAATCACTACAAATCACTTAAGGATTTGCCTAAAGGTGCCAATGTTGCAACAGGAAGCAAGCGACGTTCCTATCAGTTGCTTAGGCTTCGACCTGATATCAATATCTATCCTATTAGGGGAAATATCGATACCAGAATACGAAAGCTGAGAGAAGGACTTGAGGATGGCACTAAGCTGGATGGAATAGTGATTGCAGCAGCTGGGCTTAAAAGAATCGGTCTTGCTCATGAAATATCAGAGTATTTTAATGTGGATGACATGATTCCTGCACCAGCCCAGGGCACACTTGCTATCGAGCTTAAATCAGATAACTATGAGCTTCTTGATATAGTGAATTCACTTTCTGATAGGGAGATTAAGGATATTACATTTTTGGAGCGAGGTTTTCTTAAAAAGATAGGTGGCGATTGCCATTTGCCAATCGGAGCCTATGCTTCTGTCACAGATGAAGGCTATGAGCTTAGGGCTTTGTTTGGAACAGAGGATGGCAGCAAGCTGGCATGTACTAGGCAGGTGGCGCCTGATGCCAGTGAGGAATTAATTGATAGAGCTGTGGCAGATATAATGCAGCAGTTGGAGAAATAATATGAGTGGAAAAGTTGTTTTGCTTGGAGCAGGTCCTGGAGAATGGGGCCTGCTCACTTTAAAAGGAGCAGAAATTATAAAAAAGGCAGATTGTGTTATCTATGACCGACTGCTAAATGCAAAGTTTTTAGAATTGACAAAAGCAGGATGTGAGAAGATTTTCGTAGGAAAAGAAAATCACTTTCATGTGATGCCACAGGAAGAGATTAATAAACTATTGCTTCAAAAGGCAGGCGAACATCAGCTGGTGGTACGCCTAAAGGGTGGCGACCCTTATGTGTTTGGCAGGGGCGGTGAAGAGGCCTGCTTCTTGCTTGATAACGGGGTGGATGTAGATGTGATTCCTGGTATCAGCTCTTCAGTGGCAGCACTTACAGCCGCCGGCATACCTATAACTCACCGTGGCTTATCCAAGGGCTTTCAGGTAATCACAGCCCATAGCAGAAAGGATAAGGCTTCGGATATAGATTATAGTAAGCTCACCGATGAATCTGTTACTTTAGTATTTTTGATGGGATTATCTCATGTAGGAGAAATTGCAGATGGGCTAATTGGTGCAGGCAGAAGCAAGTCTACCAAGGTTGCAGTAATATCAAATGCCACCACCAATCATCAAAAGAAATGTGTGGGAACACTTGATAATATAGCAGCTCTTGTTGAGAAGGCAGCTCTTGTATCACCTGCAACTATTGTGGTAGGTGATGTTGTATCCTTAAATGAAACTTTAGGATTTTTTGAAAGCAGACCTCTATTTGGAAAGACCTACTTCTTGCCTAAGATAAAGGGATTTGAGTATGGATTAAAGGGCAGTGAGGTTTTGGCTTCAAATGAATTGGAAGTAAGACTGGAAGAACTGGGGGCAGAGGTGATTTCTTATTTAGCTGGCCAGATAGTCCCTAAGAGGGTAGATGTATCATTTTTGGAAAATGCCAGCGAATCAGATGTAATAGTATTTACAAGCGCAAATGGAGTGAAGTCATTCTTCTATAATCTATTTGAAGGGGCAAGAAAGGATTTAAGATATATCCCTAACTGCCACTTTGCTGTTGTAGGGAAGAAGACATTTGATACATTGGCATCATTTGGTATCATTGCAGACATTATTTCTACTAAGCAAAGTGGCGCAAATCTTGCAGAGGCTATCAATAAAAGGGTGAAAGAGGAAGCGAATGTCTACTGGCTTTGTGCTAAGAAGGTATCAGGGGGATTTGAAGAAAGCCTGGATACTCGATTTAAGCTTAGCAAGTTCGTAAGCTATGAGAACATATCAACTGATGCGCCAATTGAGGCTGATACTAAAGAGAAAATCCTAGCCTGTGATGGTGCTATCTTTACCAGTGGAAGTACTGCGGTAGCTAGCATCGATGCATTAGAAGGTCATTTACCTGAGACTATCTATTCAATAGGTGAAAGCTGTAGCAATGAAATCAGAAAAAAAGGATATGATAACATCCTAGAGGCTAAGATATCATCATATCCTGGAATAGTTGAATTGCTGCTTAAGGCTTAGCTATTAACCAAATCACTGAGCTTCTTGCCATAGAAGAAGTCTCTTTCAAGTAAATAGAATTCAGTCCACATTGGCAGGGTTTTGCACACACCCTCACGAGGGCAGTCTTTCGCATCGTCAGCAAGACATGCTACAGGTGAAAGGCTGCCCTCTAATAATTCAATAATCTCTCCAACAGAATACTCTTCAGGCTTTCTTGTTAGTTTGTAGCCACCGCCTTTACCGCTGACTCCAGCAACAAGCCCGCCCTTTACAAGTTCCTTTACTATTATCTCCAAATACTTCTTTGAAATATCCTGGCGCTCAGCAATATCCTTTAATGGAATGTAATCCTCTGTGTCTTGCTGCGCCAAATCTATCATTACGCGTAGCGCGTATCTGCCTTTTGTACTAAACATATTCTGACCTCCTATTATACGGGAAAGCGCACATTTAAAATCGCTTCGCGATGGGTGCGCTGTGGGTAACAGGTTCTTCCCACTAAAGTGGGCCCCACCTATTACCATATTATAAGATAGGTAAGTAGGTAAATGCAAGAATATTATAAGCGCTATAGATTATCCTCTCCCCATTTTTTTAGCTGCAATAGAATGGGGATTAGGCTCTTTGCCTGATCGGTAAGGGTGTATTCCACACGCACCGGCATTTCATCATATTGGGTGCGATGAATTAATCCATCCGCTTCTAGTTCCTTGAGGGATTGGGCGAGCATGGTGTTTGTAATTCCAAATACAGAGCGCCTTAAATCTCCATAGCGGGCAACCTCATTATTGTCTATGACACAGAGAATCATGATTTTCCATTTGCCACCTATGATGTTTAATACTTTCTTTAATCCGCAGCCCTTGCCTGCGATTTCTTCACATAAAGGTTCTTTTTTCATAGTCAGTTTTTCCTTACCAGGTTAATAAAAATTGCGTACTTGATATATTTTTCTTACCACATATAATAAGCGTATCGTTTTAAAATAACAAGCAAAAAGTAAAAGGAAGTTGATATGGCAAAGAGATTAGCAAATGTAAACACAGATAGATGTGTAGCCTGCGGTGTTTGTAGATTGCAGTGCCCAAGGGAGGCGATATCTATCTACAAGGGCTGCTATGCATTAGTGAATGAGGAAGCTTGTGTGGGATGCGGAATGTGCGAAAAGGCTTGTCCTGCAAGTGCAATTAATTTGAAAGAAAGGAGCAAATAAATGGCAAATAGTAAAAAGAAGCATTGGTATAATTATCTTTGGATATGGTCTATCATTTATTTCGCCCTTGGATTTTTTAATATATTGTTTGCATGGCTTGGAATGATAGATTTTATTCTGCCTTTGATATTTGCGGTAGTGGGCGGTAATAAATGGTTCTGTAACAACATGTGCGGCAGGGGGCAGCTGTTTTGGGTGCTTGGAAGAAATGTAGGATGCTCCAGAAAAAAGCCTGCTCCTAAGTGGCTTTCATCCAAGTGGTTTAGGTATGGATTCCTTGTATTTTTCCTGACTATG
>JAGBJE010000263.1 GCA_017934625.1 Pseudobutyrivibrio sp.
ATGCTTAAAGGAAAGATTCACAGAGCAACTGTTACTCAGGCTGCTTTAGATTATGTGGGAAGCATCACTATTGATGAGGATTTATTAGATGCTGCCGGTATCTTAGAATACGAGCAGGTGCAGATTGTTGATGTTGAAAATGGAAACCGCTTCGAGACTTACACCATCGCTGGAGAGCGTGGTAGCGGAATGATTTGCCTTAACGGCGCCGCAGCCCGCTGCGTCCAGGTCAACGACCACGTTATCATCATGTGCTATTGCAGCATAGATTCCAAGGAAGCTGCAGACCACAAGCCTAATGTAGTGTTTGTAGATGACAAAAATGGAATCAGCCGTGTAACTTGCTATGAGAAGCATGGTAGGCTGGAAGATATGTAAAAACTTCCTTGTTTAAATCAAGCCCCTAGCGACATAGGGGCTTTTCATTTTGCATTCTTCTTTCCCTCTTTATCGTGTCTCAAAATCATAGCTACATGAAAGACATTGTATCTTTCCACTTCAACATTACTTGCAAATATTGGTAAAGTAAGGATTGGCATAGGCATTTACAATGTTAAGTAATATTTCGACGTTTTTTACCATAGATTGAATTGGAACATATTCAAATCTTCCATGGGCATTTTCATATCCTGCTGATAAATTAGGGCATGGCAATCCTCTGAAAGAAAGAGCTGCTCCATCTGTGCCGCCCCTAAAAGGTTCACATACTGGTCTAACTCCTGCTTTTTTAATTGCATCTTCCAGTATTGCTGTCATATATGGTACATCTTTAAGAATTTCTTTCATATTACTGTATTGATGGTTGATTGTAAGTTTAACTCTATCATGTCCATAACCGCTTCCTATTTTTTCAGCACATTCTTTTAAAAACGATTCTCGTTTTTTGAAGGTGTCAAAATCGAAGTCACGTATAATAAGTCTAACTTTAGAATATTCGCAATCACCATTACATGAGATTACATGATAGAAGCCTTCTCTTCCATCAGTATTTTGTGGCCTTTCTTTTTTAGGTAGCATTCCGATAAATTCAGCTGCAATATCTACAGCATTAATCATTATGTCTTTCGCAGTTCCTGTATGAACACTTCTTCCTGTGAATTCAAAAACTGCTTCTGAAGCATAGAATGTTTCATTTTCATACCATCCTAAATGGTCGCCATCCAATGTGTAAGCACATTTTGCTCCAAATCGGTTTAAATCTAAATCCTTTGCCAATCCTCCTACCTCTTCATCAGGAGTGAATGCTAAGGCTATTTCACCATGTCTTACATCACTATTATTACAAAGATATTCCGCCATTGTCATGATAGCTGCGATGGATGCTTTATCGTCTCCACCTAATAAAGTTGTTCCATCGGTAAGTATCAAATCCTGTCCAATGTAATTTTCAAGATTTGTATAATCCGCTGCTTTCATTATAATATGCTCTTTTTCATTAAGAACTATGTCTTTGCCATCATAATTCTCTAATACCCATGGTTTTACATCTGTTCCACTTGCATCTGGTGCGGTATCCATGTGTGCCACAAAACCTACAGTTTTAGCATTTCCATTACTTATATTAGAAGGAATTCGGCCATATACTACATAGTTTGTTTCATCCAGGTACACATCTGAAACGCCTATATCTATCAGTTCTTTTTTCAGCACGATTGCTAGATCCTTTTGTTTTTCCGTAGTTGGCCAATGACCGCTATAAGGCTGAGATTGAGTATCAATCTTTGCATATCTTATCAGTCGTTCTTTTACTTTTTCATAAACATTAATATTTCCCATTTAATACTCTCCGAATTTATGACTTCTTGTGGGCTACTTAAGGAAAAAGCCCACAAGAACTTGGCTTCGCCAAGCAATATTTTCTTTCAGAAAATATTGGTCTATGTCCGGTTCTTATTTTTCTGATGAAAAACAAGAACCTATACCATATCTTTTAAATCTTAATGTCACTATTCTAGTTGATTTTACTGACAAAATAAAGATTTAATCGGCATATAATAGATTTTTGTGTCTAAAAATGGGAGCCCTCGTACGAAGGCTCCCATTTTTATTTTATGCCCCTTTTATTAAATCAACCATCTTGTCCCAACCCTCTTTAGCTTCTTTCACCACAGGAAAGGCTGGATAACAGTGAAACATTCCCTCGCCTACAATTAATTCATAAGCTACACCGTATTTTTGCATAACCTTTTCTAAAGATGGCGCGCAGGCAAACAATGTTTCATCAGAACCATAAATAAATGTAACCTTTGGGCAGTTAGTAAAATCTGCCTTCTGAAGCCATATCATGTATTCTGGAACGGTCATATCTCCATGTCTAAGAACGTCTACTGCTGTTTTCATATAGCTTGCAGGAATTAATATGTCTTTCTTATCCAGCTTTTGCATCCTTTGCCATTCTTCTTCTGTATCAACACAGGTTCCAGGTGATACAGCAAGAATGTATCCTGGCATAGGAGTTTCTTGATGACAGTTGTTTATGTAAGAAATCAACCCTAATCCAAGATTTCCTCCTGAAGATGTGCCAAGAATTGAGATGTTTTCAGGTTTATAATCCTTTAGCATTTCTATATAAGTTTCATAAATCATTTCATAAGCCTTAGAAACAGGATAATCTGTGCAAAGTGGATAATATGGTACATACACATCTACACCCGTTTCCTTTGCAAATCTTAATGCTTTTTTTATCGAAGCTGGCCTAGGAGGCATAATCATTCCACCACCGATGATAAAAAGATTTGCGTTACTTGCTTTATTTTTATGTTTCATTCTAATAACAGTAAATCCCATTATCTTAATTTGATCGATGTTAAAATCTGAATCCTTTAACTCAGGGATTTTGTTTTTTGCGTTTTCGCGCTTCTTTTCTTCTACAAGTTCCTCTACGGAGTTTCCCGTCATTTTGTTCTTAATGCCTGATTTTTTCACAGCCCACTTAAGAATTTCATATTTGATACTCATTTACATCACTCCCATCTTTTGCTTTTTGTCGATTTCATATTACTACTTTTAGTTAGGCATGTCTAACGTTATTTCAAAAATTAAGCTCCGGTAATCCAGAGCTTATCTATTGCAATATTCTAATACCTTATTATAAAAATCCTTATCCTCTTCAAATAATCCATGCCCCAATCCATCGAAAATAAGTACTTCACTTCCTACTATTCCTTCATTTAATTTGTAGGGAGAATCATTACCAACAGTGTTATCGCAATTGCCAGACATAATGTATGAAGGACATTTTATCTTTGAAAGTATTGGTCTTGCATCAAAATTTAATATCGCATATGCGTTTTTGCAAAACCTGTCATAATTATGTGGCTTGGTAAATCTAGCTAGCATAGGAAGATATTCTTATTCTTTTCGTTGAAGCTTTTAGTGTAAACCTTTTCTGCTGTATCAAGCATTAAATCTGTGTGAGAAGCG
>JAGBJE010000264.1 GCA_017934625.1 Pseudobutyrivibrio sp.
CAGGCTAATTTGTTGCAATCACGAGATATGGCCATGAGCAGGGCAGCAGTATCTGCATCCGCCAGAAGTGCCGCCGTATCATCACAGCGTTCCTTGATTGCTGGCCTGTCATCCAGCAAGGGAGCAAACAATACTGGAGCAGTAGACCTCGGCTCGGCTATGATAGCGAATAGTCGCCGACTTGCAATAGAAGAAGTCCTTGAAGCCTTGATGAACGGTGAAGGAATATCCCCAGAAGATGCGGAAGCACTAGGGATAGACTAAAAAAACACACCTTGTCTGTACTGGATAAGGTGTGTTGAAAAATAATTATCTAACACTTGTGCACGGAAGAAAATTCGTCGCTTATGGCAATTACATCTTTTTCAGGCACTTTTGTTATGCTAGATATAGTTTCGATGGATATACCATGTTCTAGCATTCCACGTATAATTTCACGACGATTTTCCTCCACTGCTTCATCACGTTCCTCTTCAAGCAACATCTGGAAAGTCATATAGCCCGCCTCCTTTGTGCCATCAAGCTTCACAGAACGAATCGTATCATCTATTTCCGTTATGAATCCGTTATTGGTTATCTTTCCATTCATGTAATCGAGAAAAGCTGCCACATCTGGGTCTATATCATCGGTTGGACTGCCTGCAGAGCTAAGCAATACTTTGACAACGCCGTCTTTTAAAGTAATCTCCTTATTCTCTGTGCATACGTTTCTGAAGGTATATACACGGCGATTTCCGTCAAATAATTTGAATGGGCAGAAAAACATTACTGCTGCCCCGCCCAGTTCTTTATATTTGTGCCCAGCAGCTAGAAAATCATAATCTATTGAGGATTGATAGAATCTGGCACGCTTGCCTAATTCTTCTTCACCATAATCACGAACCTGCATTTCCAGTATGAATCTGCTATTATCAGCGTCCTCTACATATACATCTAGCCGTATGCCTTTGCTGTCATAGTGGTTCTTGTAGCTCTTTTCGTTCTCAAGATACACCAGTTCTCTTATTTTGATATGCAATATGCTTTCTATGAGGTGCTTGCAAATGTGAGGGTACATCATCACAAGCTTGAACATGTAATCGTCTGTGATGGTCAAATCCTGCCATTTCTTGCGTTTTGCCATGCTATATCACCATTCCTTGCCTAAATTATATCATCTATCTGTATCGAAAAATATATATCAGTACACCTATTTTCTTTTGCCTGCTCGTACCTCTTCCACGGTAAGCCCAAGACGTTCCATCTTCTTCAGGAAGAAAGCCCCAGCTTTTTCGCCTTTACGCTGGATAAATTCCACTTCTATGTCGTTAAGCTCATCACTGCTGGTGGTTATTTCAGTCTCATGGCCTGTGTCGACTTCTGCCGTGCCATGGAACATTTCATAAGCCTGCCTTCTATCCTTCTGGCGTTCTGCTTCCCTTTCCTGCGCTTCCTTCTTTGCCTTGGCATTCTGACCTGCCACATCCTGCTCTATAAATGTGATAATTAGCCCCGGCAGATTGGTAGAAGTATCCTTTTGTTGCACGGCGTATCTCAAATTGTTCTCTATAACTGACAAATCATATTTCTTAATCAACGACTTAGCTTTTCTAGTACTAATACCACGATTCACTAGCCTGTCATAGATTTTCTGCTGGTTATCATAAAGCTTAGAATCATCGTCTTGCTTAATTGCTATCTCTTTCACTGATTTCTTTTTCTCTAGCCAAAATCTAAATCCTGTAACTTTTCTACCAGTTTTCAGTACATCGTACCAAACACTATACTCTGTTTTCTCATTTATGTCTTTTATTGGAAGGTCTAATACTCTTGACCTAAAATTACTCATTCGTCCTACATACTGTCCTTCTGGCACATTAAGTCTAAAACGAACTTCGTCTAAGGATAGCTCACAATATACTTTATTTTTCCCTTTCTTAAAAAATCCTTGATATTCCAGTAGTGATTCTAGAAGCCTCCAAGCATATTCAGAAGATAGCGGAAACATGGTTTTTATGCTATATGTTGTATAAGCTTTCCCTATAATATCCAATATGTATGGCTTCATTTCATCGTCAAATTTAATCAATAACCCTTTTTCTGGAACATAATGCATTTTGTTATATATGTGATATAGCATATATCCACCATAACCATCAGAAAGCTCTATCTTTCCATCAAAGGCGTTCTTTATATGTCTTTTCATATTGTTGACACTGCCATCATTGTTTGCAAACAGGCTTTTCAGCTCGTTTGGAGATACCCATGTCTCTTGAAACTCAACGTCATAGACAGAATCTTCTTTTATGTGAGGCTTCACACCTTGCAAACCTAAGATAAACAAACGCATTTCAGATAGGTTCATGTATTTTCTGGCTTCTATCAGCGGATTTGTCTGAACCACCTGTTTTTCAAGAATAGCGGGTACATTCTCCATACTATCACCTCTCCAAACTATTCTACTATATTCAACTACATAATGTCAAACCATGTAGTCAAATAGGTAAATTATGTAGTCATAAGGGTAAAATCTGTAGCTTTATAGGGTAAAATCTGTAGCTTTATAGGGTAAAATCTGTAGCTTTATAGGGTAAAATCTGTAGTCGCAAAAAACCACCAGCCCTTGAATGGCAAGGGCTGGCCCCCCCCCTAAAAGTATTAAAAGTATGTAAAAGTACAACAACATAGGGGGCAAGCCCCCAAACCCCATGTTGTTGTTGTCCACTTTTTTAGCTTTTCATGAAGCTCATCTCCCATCACAGTTTTCTACCAGCTGGCTACTACCTCACTCTACACCAGAATTTGCTCGTCAAACTCTACGTTTTTTTACTCAAATCTTGTTTGAAGAGATAATTGGGGGTAGAATATGTATAGAAATATATTTATCAATACAGGGGGGATAACGATGACCTTTAGAGAACTGGAAAACAAGATAATACAAACAAGCAAGGCACGGAGAGGTGTTAAGAACAGGGAAGACTACTTTGAACACGATGAAAACGAAGATTTCTGGCGTGCTGTCTACAAAAAAGCCCTCTCTGCTGCCAATAGCGTGGTAAAGCAATGTGAGATAACCGGTAAAGTCGGCTCATCAGATAACAAACAAAGAAAACCAGGTCATACAAGACCTGGCAAAATCATAGACAGAGAGCATATAAACATGAGAGCACGGCCTAAACTAGCCAAAGTTATGGAGCAGGCAACCTGTTATCTGCTAGAGGGCGAACTGAGCAAGAGCAAAAGAAACGATGCTGGAGCACTCACCATCTGGGCAGAGTACCTTTCACATAGCGAACTCATCGTGGATGAGGCAGCCTATGCTGGCGAGGGAGAGTATTTCAAGGCCATCAGAGTGAATGAGGCAGGACTATTCGCCCTAGAGGGGATTCTCTTGCCCAAGCAGCCAAAACGAAAAGAAAGCACAGGCAGACCAGTAAAATATGGCCTTAAAGCCAAGATACAGGCTAGAAAACTGAAAGAGCAGGGCAAATCCATCAGGAAGATAGCGGAAATAATGAAAGCCAGCACATTTACCGTTCAAAAGCTGTTGAAGTAGAGAAATATAATTATCAATACATCCTTTCAAGGTTAAATGCACGTAAGGGGGCAGGAAAAATGATTCCTGCCCCTTAAAACGTTCTCACAGCCCCGTAGAGCGTTTTAAGGGGGCGTATGAGTATAAACTTATAAATGGATGGTTTTTGACGGCTTAGAGGCGATTCTGGGCGATCAGTAGACAGGCCATCAAGGGGGCATGTTCAGCTAAATATTGACATATTAGTAATATTTGCTATACTATTGATAGTAGTTATATAACTGGTATTATAAATATTACAAGGGGGCATTATCATGGATAATCTAATCAATTTACCCGCAAATGTTGGACATAAAACATTAAATGATCTCTTAAGAGATGAAAATGTTACCTTTCAAAAAAAAGGTAACAAAATTACTATCAATACCCAGGTGGACAATATAAGAGCCACAATCAATATAGAGAAAATAAGTTCTGAATGTCTAACAGTTTCTGAAACTAGATGTGATATTTCTGGAAGAATAAAGGATCATAGAGATACAATAACTAAGCTAAAAAATAATGGACTCACTCAACAGGAAATTGCAGATAAATATGGAGTTTCTCAATCTTATATAAGTCAATTATTAAGAGAAAGCAAATAAATAAGACACAAAATCCCCTATGTAACCAAGATTCAAAACATAGGGGATTTTGTGTTCTATGTATACTTACCTGTTAGATTATCTGACTAAATGGAACTATAGTTAATTATCTTTTAATATTTCGTCTATACAGTCAGAAATAAATTTATCACATGTATTGCAGGAGAACATGTGATTTTTCTCTGCAGCAGATATAGCTAAACAATGTTGGCAAAAAGCTCTATTTTTACATATAAAACATTCTTTTGCGTTAGACCATAACAATGAATTCGCTAATTTTTTTCTTTCTTTAGAATCCCATATCTCCTTTATTGTTTTTTCATTATAAAACTCTCCTTTCGTGTTCTGATACTTGCATGAAAATATCTCCTATGTGTATATTTCTACGCTTTTGTTATTTCTCCTGCTTAAAAAGAAAAAATTAGAATACGAATAGGATTATTGTGAAATACCTTTGACGACGTCATGGAAGTACATTCCCCAAGTACTTGTACCGCCCTTGTTATTCTTCTGTGGCTCGGTTAGTTTTGCAAGAAGACGTTCACGCTTCTCAGGTGTATCAAGCTCCATATTTAGAGCCTTCTCTATTATAGCTCCGATCTCTATTAATCGTCTGGTACGCTCGTTGCGGGTTTTCTTTGACTGCTCCGCTTTAAGTTTTCTCTCAAGCTGGGCAAGCTTATCCTTCTTAGCCTTGATTTCTTCTAAGCGTTCTTCTACAGAGCGTTTTGCCATAACGCAACATCTCCCTTCTTATTTAGAATATTTTATCATACCTTGTCAGCGTAATCAATCAGTGATATAATTCTTGCTAATACATCCCTTCTACAGAAGGGCGCACTTACAGACACACTTCGTATGTCTGTTTAAGCGCGCTCTACGAGGTGGCAACGAAAGGAGCTACGGGCACTAATGGCAATCTATCACTGCTCTATCAAGAATATTTCACGCACTAACGGAAAATCATCTGTAGCAGCTGCGGCATATCGCTCGGGCGAAAAGTTAAAAGATGAACGGCAGGACAAGACTTTTTCATATCGAAAAAGTGAAGTAGCATATTCCGAGATAATACTTTCCAAAAACGCTCCTTCTGAATATGCTGACCGCTCAACCTTGTGGAATGCGGTTGAGAAAGTGGAAAAGCAATCCAACGCAAGGCTGGCCAGGGAATGGGAAATTGCCATACCGAAAGAGCTAAACCTGGAACAAGCCAAAATTCTAACTAGGGAATTCGCAAAAAGCCTTGCTGATGAGGGAATGTGTGTTGACTTAAACATTCATTGGAAATCTGGAAATCACCATGCTCATATTTTAGGCACCACTAGACCTATAAAGAAAAATGGAACTTGGGGCGACAAAGAAAAAAAGGGATATGCTTTAGACGATAAAGGTAATAAGATTCCTATAATAGATGAACAAACAGGAAAACAAAAAATAGGTGCAAGAGGGCGTAAATTGTGGAAACGTCAGACAATAGAAGCCAATGATTGGAACAAACAAGAGAAGGTAAAGGAGTGGCGTGAACGCTGGGCAGAATTGGCAAATAAAGCCCTTGAAAATGCTGGATATAAAGAGCGTATAGACCATCGTTCAAATGAAGATCAAAAAAAAGAAGAAATACCAACCATTCACGAAGGCTATGCAGCTCGTGAAATGGAAAAAAGGGGACAGGTTTCTGAAAGGTGTGAAATAAATAGAAATATAAGGGAAATAAATGAGAATCTGAAGGTCATAAAGAAAGATTATTTAGAATTAGAAGCAGAAGAAAAACAGCTTATTAAAGAGCAAGAAAGGCTGACAGCTGAACAAAAAGAATATACTGTATGGGAAAATTTACTGGCTAATGCAGCTAAGCAAGCAAAGGAATTTAAGGACAATACCCTAAATGACCTGTACTCTATGCCAACTGATTATGCAGCATATGCTTTATTGATTGCTAAATACAATCTGCCAAAAATCGAACGACAGGAAAAAATTAAAACTTTGAGGTGTATAACTGTATTGGAAAATAATATTCGCCACAATCTACAGAAAGTAAAAGATTATGACGAACATCAAGCAGGATATAGACGTTTGAAATATGCCAAGAAGTTTGATGATAGGCTAAATGAGGCCACACAAGCCGAATCATTGGTTACATACGCCCAGCAGTTAAAAACATTATATATTGAAGAACAGAAAATAAATGAGCAATGCCATATACAGCAACAAATCATTGACAGCCTAGCAAGGCAGGTAGAAGCCAGCGTAGAGAAAGCATATAAAAGCCTGTTGCCTAATATTCGTGGCGAATATGAGCGTAATAACAGCTATCTGGAGCGAAAATCCAAAGCTTTGCAAAAGGAAATTGCCCAAGAACAGGTCACATACAAAGAATATAAGGCCAAGTTGCAACAGGCTGGACTGGTAGACAAGGTGTCCGGCAAGAAATCTGAATGGCAGAGAGGAGCCACTTCCAGCCGTGACCGCATAAAATCCTTGTTTGGTGAGCTGGATAACCTCCAACGGCAAATGGATAAGGAGGAAAAACAGTATCAGATGCATGCAAAATCCTTGCTGGAATCTACACGTAAGGCCATTATGCGGGAGGACGCAGGGCAAATGCTGGCAATGGTCAAAGAAGTAAACCTCTCTGCCTGTGCTGAAGAGATACGAGGGGAAATCCAGCATATTGAGGGCAAAGTGAATTTGATAGCCCAAAACGTGCCTATAGCCTCCCATTTACCAAAGCAGGCCAAGGCCGTAGCCGTAAAACAGGCAGAGAAGCCCACACCTCTATCAGTTCCACATAACAAACAAGAAGCAGCGTCAGTACAGGCTAATTTGTTGCAATCACGAGATATGGCCATGAGCAGGGCAGCAGTATCTGCATCCGCCAGAAGTGCCGCCGTATCATCACAGCGTTCCTTGATTGCTGGCCTGTCATCCAGCAAGGGAGCAAACAATACTGGAGCA
>JAGBJE010000265.1 GCA_017934625.1 Pseudobutyrivibrio sp.
AAGTTCTTACAGTAGGAGATTTAGGTCTACCTATTACATTTAACGAATACTGGTCAGGTGGAGATGAAATCTACGAAACAAGAGTAGTAGATCATAGCTTTGTTGGAAAGAATTCTTCATACATATATGCTACACGTCCTAGTGGTCAGGGACAGTATGTATTACTTACTCCAGATGACGCAACAGATGCCAGCTTTGAGTATCAGGATCACTGGAGAGTAGAGGAAAGAGCAGCTAACGAAAAATCATGGTGCCAGGACCAGGATGGATGGGCAAGTGGTTTGAACGTCTTCTACATCCATTCAGATGCTATTAGGAAAACTAATCGAGGATATCTTGATAATACAGCATTAAAATTGAAGAAGGGTGAGTCTAAAAAGTATTCATTCGATTTTAGTCCAGTTGATAATGAAGAGGATATGAAGTCTACCCTTTATGATGAGGGAATAATAGATGCAGTGGCTGTTCCAGGCATGACCTTTGCTAAGAACATGCCAGCCAAAATGTATCTTCATACGAAATATGATGCCAAGGACTTGAAGGTAAGTGTTAAATGTCCTCATGAGCTGAGTCTATTTGATGATAATAAGAATAGTGTCAGCAACAATCTTCCATGTGAAAAAAGCGAAGCTGGCACTTATGCAAAGTACGAATCTACAAAGCTAATCGATGGGGAACAGTATCATATATACGATATAGCCTTTGATGATTTAGGACAAAACGATGTAGTGGTTTCCTATGACAATGGAACAAAGGAAACTGAGCTGCAGTTCTATATCATGGATGATGTAAGCAAGGCTTTTAACACTCACTCTCAGTTTATGATAGACAAAACCCAGTGGAATGCCGAAGGAGAGCTTTATGATAAGGTATTTGACGATTGGATGATGGATACCAAATCAAAGCGCGGTGTTTTCGATGGATATTGGGGCTGGGGCGATGATTGGGGATTGACCCACGGTGAATATATCGCTGAAAAGAATGTATATATCCCTGTAGCAAAGGAAATTACTGCTATTGATGAATACCTGGATACTGCTATATGGCATGGACTTATGCAGGAGCATCAGGAGGATTACCTTATCCACGATTTCCAAATGAAGGAGCCAAACGATACTCCTACATACCGTGGCTATGCATATCCTCACATCTACAACACCTACTATTCAATGTACAAGATTGCCAGCAAATATCCTGACATTGTAGAGTACATTGAAGATAAAGATACCTATCTACTTAGAGCATACAACATAATGAAGGCTCTTTACACAGACGGGGTGTATTACAACTGGTCAACAGGTGTAATGGGAGAGCTTACTACCCCTGACATTATCGATTCATTAAAATCAGAAGGATATACCGACGAGGCTGCTGAGATTGAAGATATTATGGCAAGAAAGTATAAGAATTTCTCTAGCACCAAATATCCTTATGGCTCAGAGTATTCTTATGATAATACAGGTGAGGAAGCTGTATATACTCTTGCTAAGCTAAATCTTGGAAGTGATGAAGCTAATGCCCTAAGCATGATGCAAAAGATTGATTTGAAAACAAGGGCATGTAGAGGACTTCAGCCAGTGTGGTATCACTACGCTAATCCTACCACTATCTGTGGCGAAAGCTGGTGGAACTTCCAGTATACAGCAGCACTTGCAGGATATTGCATGGATGATTATTTGCGACTTGAAAATAATGGATTAAATTCAGTAGATTCTGCAGAGGCAGAAAGAGTTAATTATGCTGCAAAGCTTGCAAATCTTACATGCATCAATTCAGGTCAGATAGATGCAGACCCAGAAAATATAGGTACCGTTGCCTGGACTTATCAGAGTGAAATGGGAAATCTAGGCGGTCAAGGAACTGGAGGCGGAAAGATTCACAATGGCTGGAGACAGATGGCTGGTGAAGCAGATTTGGGTCTTTTTGGAGCGCTTCAAATTCTTTCTGCAGATGTAGCAACAGACCCAGTATTTGGTTTATTTGGTTATGGCTGTAATGTGGTTGATAATGGAGATAGCTATTCTATAAAGCCGCTTGATGGATTGAACACCAGATTAAACCTGATAGATGATGGTTGCTATGTAGAGCTAGATAGAGACAGATACGTAAATGCGATAATTGCTAAGGATTGCAGTGATGTAAAGCTTACTGTAACAAATCTTGAAAAAACAGCGCATAATACAAGCATTGATTTAACAGGACTTGCAGATGGCAGCTACACAATCCTGGTTGATGGTAAAGTTCATGGAACATTTAAGGCAGCAAAGAATCAGACTGTGACAGTTTCTGTTCCTCTTGGAAAGAAAGATACATCAGAGGTTGAATTTAAGATTGGAGCAGCTGCAAAGAACACAGCTCCAATTGTAGATGCAGGTAATGATATTGAAACATATCTTCCAGAAGTAGATGGCATAGATGCTGCTACCTTAGTGATAGATTTCAATCTTTCAGCTAATCAGGAAAATGGCACAAGATTGTTTGAGTTTGGTGACCTTGATGAAAACTACTTATATGTAAGCTTCAAGGGAAACAATCAGCTTAGCCTTGCTGCTACAGATATGAAATCTAAAAAATTAAATACGGTTGATACCGTATATGCGATATCTCCAGAATATGATAAGAAGCTTGTGCTGACAAATGATAAGGGCGAGATTGTTGTTTATCTTGATGGAGACAAAATAGCTACATTGGATTCTGGATTCGTATTTTCAAAGATGGGAGATGCTCAGAGAAATTATCTGGGACGTTCACATGAAGAATCAATAAGTTTCTTTAATGGTAAAATCAAAGGCTTTAGCATGTATTCAAAAGCATTTGATGAAGAAGAGGTTTCAAAGCTATTTGGTGATTTAGCAGATAGAGAAATAGTATCAATTAAGGATTCAGCAGTTGTTACTAAGATAAACGAAGCACCAGCTTTACCAAAAGAAGTTAGTGCCTTATATTCTGATGGTGTTTACAGAAATGTGGAAGTAAAATGGGATGAGGTTTCGGCAGAAGCTTATAGCTCCAAGGGTGTGTTTGCTGTAGAAGGTTCAGTAGCTAAATCTACTGTTAAGGCCAAAGCTAATGTTGTTGTAGTTGATGGAAAAGAGGTAAATCTTGCAGCTTATGCTACTCCAACAGCTATTGTAGACACACCACAGGATTTAGGTGGTGTTGCAGGATTAAACGATGGATATGACCCATCGGCATCAAACGATACTTCACATGGTGTATGGCACAACTGGTTAGGAGGCGCTCAGGGCGCACCAGCATGGGTAATGTACACCTGGGATGATGAGGTTATCATCACAGGTCAGGATGCATATTTCTTCAAGGATAATGGTGGTAATTTCTCACCAGCAGCTGTTAAGCTAGAGTACCTTGAAGGTGACCAGTGGAAGGAATGCGAGATAGTGGAAGGCCTTGGAACAGAGCTGGATAAATACAATAAAACCATAATCAAGCCAATACAGACCACATCTCTTAGAATGACCATCAATCCTAAGACATTAGGTTGTGGTGTAATTGAGTGGAAAGTATATGGATTTAAGGAAGGCGCTGTTGATAAGTCTGGATTAAATAGTGCTATTTCAAGAGCTGAAAAGGTTGATTCATTCTTTGTTAAATCAGGATATTCTGATATGAAATCTGTTTTGACAGAGGCTAAGGAATTGGTTGCAAAGACGGGTGTGTCTCAAAAAGAATTAGATGAGATGGCCGACAGACTTAATAGTGCGGTTAATTCCCTGGATATGGATACTAATCTGGCTTTAGATGCTTCAGTTTCAACAAGCTATGTTTCTAGCTGGGAAACATTAGGTGCAGTAAATGATGGCGTGTCATCCTCAGCATCCATGGAAAAGCCAGCTACTGGTGCTTATGGCTCATGGGGTAACACATCAGAATACGAGACCATTACATACACCTGGGATAAAAAGATAAGCATTAGCAAATCAGCTATTTACTTCTGGAAGGATAATGATTCTGAGGAAGTAGTGGGAATTCAATTCCCTAAGAATTACACCATTAGTTACAAGGACGGTGATGATTGGAAAGAAGTAAAGGATGCATCGGGCTTTGGTCTGGAAGCGGATAAGTATAATGTAACATCCTTCAAGCCAGTTATGACTGATGGATTAAGAATACAGCTAAATAAAAAGGAAGCTAATAATTCTGGTGTAGGTGTAATTGAATGGGCAGTTCTAGGCGGTGAGCCAGTGGAAGAAGAGCTTGAAGAGCTAGAAAAGGAAGATGTGGAAAAACTGCTAGAAAAGGATGTGGAGTCAGAAGAAAAGAAAGAAGAGAAAGAAGAGAAAGACTCTGATATCGAAGAAGCTAGTAAAGTACCTGCAGAAGAAGCTACTGAAAAAGATGCTGAAACAACAGAGGAAAACACAGATGAAGTTGAATCTGTCACAGCAGAGGATTCTGAGCTGAAAGTTACAACAGATGAAGTAGTGCCAGAGGAAAAGCTGACAGAATTAGAAGAAGCTACAGGAACAAACTTACTTTTAGGAGCTGTTGCAACTACAAGACTAAAAGCATCAGCTATTGATGATGGATATCCTAATTCTTCATTAGAATACAAGTGGACAGTAAAGAGCAAGCCAGATAATGCAGCAGTTGCTATCGATAAGGATAATCAGGCAATAACAGATGTAAGCTTTAATCAAGCTGGTAGCTATGTGCTTACACTCACAGTATCAGATGGAGAGCTTTCAGCATCTGATGATATCAAGATTAAAGTGTCAAAGGCTGAGGCGCTTCCAGAAAAGCTTTGCGAATATGATTTCACTGAAAAATCATTAGACAAGAAAGCTAGATTAGTAAAGGATATCAATGATACTGGTTACGATTCAAACTACAGCTACAATCCAAATCCTGTATTTGCAGCAGTGGATGGAATAAGCTTTGTTGACATGACAGGCGGCTTCTGCGGATATGTTAAGCTTACAGATGAATTGACAAAGGGCAAGATAAAAGAAGCCAAAACAAAGGAGCCTATCATTAATCCAGTCAATCCTTTCAAGCCATCGCAAGGTGGAAGCACAGGTACCACACCAGTTAATCATGAGGTAAACAAAGCTGTAAGCCCAGCAAAGGACATCACAGTAATTGATACTCCTAAGGTGCCTGCTGCTGGAAACAATAAAGTTGCTAAAACAACTGATAAGGTAAAGGCAGCTAATAGCTCTAAGCAAAAGCCTGAAGCTGAAAGTAGTGTAGATAAGAAAGTAGAAAATAATGAAGATTCTACATTGGAAGATTCAGCTGAGAGCACATTGGAAGATTTAGCTGAGAACACATTAGAAGAGAATAATGATCAATCAGAAGAAATCATATCTGATGAAGAAACACCTACTACAGGCGAGAAAAAAGATAGTAATGCAATTCTGATATTAATATTCATTGCACTGGCACTAATTCTTGTAAGTGGCGGATATGTAGTTTTTACAAAAGTATTGAAAAAGGGTAATAAGTAATATATAAAGACCTATTTGGTGATAAATGCCAAATAGGTCTTTTCTTAGTAGTGTCATACTGTAGTATATTTAGATAATAAATCCTGTGGGCAGTATGTATCTGCTAAATGTTAAGCGGGTTTCAGAAGCCTTTGGAAACGTGGAATAATTCACAATTCATACAAGAAAAAGACATACATTTGTAATTAAATATTAAAGTAGTATATTAGTAGCCTAAATGTTGAAGAGAGATAAAAAATGAAAAAATATTCTATTGAACTTTTAAAGCAATATCATAAAGAATTATTTATCAATATAGTACTTTTGCTCGCGGTATGTGTTTTATCAATTGCTGGACCAGTAATATTAAAAAATGGATTAAATGATATTTATAATAGTACAAGCATTTTAAAGACATTATTTAAATATGCATGTGTATTATTTGGCTTATACCTATTTAAATTCATGCAAAATAGATTTAAATTTTGGTTTGGATTAAAATTCAAAAAAAATGAATTTCAAAAGCTATACAATG
>JAGBJE010000266.1 GCA_017934625.1 Pseudobutyrivibrio sp.
AATATCTTCATAAGAAATTTGACCTGAAGCAAGAAGGGCTCCCGTGTAGCCATACACGTCCCTACCATGGAACGTATATGAATTCTCACTATTCTTTCTCCTTCCAACCTCCTCACTGATTTCTCTTACTGACTCGATACCAATTACACGGCTAACATGTGATATGGAGCCATTATCCGGAGTAACAATATACTGCCCTCTTTTTGTTTTGACAACAATACTTCGTCTTTCACTTCCAACACCAGGATCTACTACTGTAACAAAGACAGTTCCCTTTGGCCAAAATGGAACAGCCTGAAACAATCTGTAGGATGCTTCAAAAGTGTCAAAGGGTGGTATATCGTGAGTAAGATTGTAGATTTTAAGAGTAGGCTCAACTGATAGTGCTACTCCGTACATAGCAGCAACGGCACCGTCTGATAATCCAAAATCGCTTTGAAAAACTAATAACTTACTCATATCATTTTACCTTCCTGATTTCTATAATATATTCTGGTCCAAAGTAAACCTTATATTGTTCCATAAAGCTCCCCTGTGAAAGTGCAAGTGACACATTCATCAATTCATTGTTGTATAGAATGGCCTCACCCTTTTTTACATCTCCAAAGGTTTTACCAAATCTGGTAATTTGGTCATAAAGCTTTTTTCCATCCTTAGTAACAGTTATTGCCACATCATCTCCATAGGAAAAACCATTCTCAAACATTTCTGCCACAGGAATATTCGACCAGCAATTTCCAAAATTAGGGTCATCTATTTCTATTATCCCCTTGAGATATCCCTCGCTGCCTTCAGGTGTTGAAATATCAAGTGTTACAATATCGTCTACACTATATTCATTGCCAACCTGCTCATAAGTAATTATTCCAGAAGCCAATCTGGCACCACAATAGCCAAACAAATCTCTTCCGTGAAATACTGATGTTCCTTCTGTTTGTTTTAAGCGATTTATGCTTTCATCAATTTCCCTGACCTCTTTAATTCCGTGCTTTGCTTTTATATGGGTGAGTGCTCCATTATCTGGTGTAACAATATAATATCCGTCATTAGTCAGTGCCACACATGCCTTTCTACTGGTTCCAACTCCAGGATCAACAACACTGACAAAAACTGTTCCCTTAGGCCAAAATTGCACATATTGCTGCAATCTATAGGAAGCGGACCATATATCATATTGTGGGATTTCGTGGGTAGCAGTCACTATTTCAACATCCCTTGAAACACTGCGCACTGCCCCGTACATTGCAGCTACTGCCCCCTCCTTATATGTAAAATCTGTTTGAAAAACCATAATTGGTAAAACTTCCTGCATCACTTTTCCTCCTAATTATATGAATGGGTTGTAATAGATACTTTTATTAATAAAAAATCTCACCCATAATGTAAGTAAAAATATTAATAAACAAATCAATATTCCTATATAATCAACCTTTCTCAAAGGCTTGGCTGCATACCAGGTTCGCTTATTATGCTTTCCAAAACCACGCAAATCCATTGCATTAGATATTATGTCAATTCTATCCATGGTTGTCATAATAAGAGGTACTAAAATGGCAGCTACATTTTTTATTCGCTCGGAGGTTTTTGCTTTTTTACTCATATCCAGACCTCTAGCCTGCTGAGCTAGTGATATTGTGTTATAATCACTTGCCACATCAGGAAAATATCTAAGGGTCAAAGACAATGAGATACATATTCTATAGCTTACACCTATTTTATTTAGTGAAGATGCGAATTCACTTGGATTGGTGGTTAATATGAAAATAATACCAAGCGGTATTACAGACAGATATTTCGCCGTCTTGGTAATCTGGTAAAAAAGCTGTTCTACTGTTATGTCATAATTTCCAAGGACATTAACTAAAACGTGCTCTGTACCATATATCTCAACTCCATACTTTGGAGCAAATAAAAAGGTCAGAATAAAATTAAATACAAGAAAAATCCCTACATAAATTAGCATCATTTTGATTTGAGAAAACCGTATTTGAGATATTTTCATCATTGCATAGGAAAATATCATGATGCCAATAATTATTCTAATATCATACGTAGCCATAATTGCTGTTGTAAGCAGCAAAAAACATATAAGCTTTGAAAGTCCAGACATTTTATGAATAAGGGAATCAAGACTGCTGTAAGAAAAGACCTTAATTTTCATTGCTTCTAACCCTCCTGTCATAATGAATAAAACACTCCACAAAGCTTAATGGATCATCAATTCCAGCCTTCAACGCTAAATCAAATAATGAGGTTTCCTTTAGATTTGCCTTTTCTGTTAAATCTAGGTCACACAATACCTCATAGGATTTTTTGTCTGCAAGCTTCTTTCCATCACATATAACTATTGCTCTATTTGTGTATTCAAGCATTAAATGCATGTCATGGGTTATTAGCAGAATAGTCTGCCCATTCTCATTTAGCTTTCTAAGGAATTCCATAATTTCTGAATAATGGAAGAAATCCTGCCCTGCAGTTGGCTCATCCAAAATAAGTATTTTAGGATTTAATACCAAAATCGAAGCAATCGTAACCCTCTTTTTTTGTCCAAAGCTTAAAGCACTTATTGGCCAATTCCTAAATTCATATAATCCACAGATTTTTAGAACTGCATGAACCTTTTCTTTTATTTCGTCCTCATCAACATTCCTTATTCTAAGACCAAATGCAACCTCATCAAAAATCATTGTCTTCGAAATCATCTGATTAGGGTTTTGCATTACTATTCCAATATACTCGGCTCGCTCAGAAATAGAGTATTGTGATAAGTCTTTGCCTTCCATGAGTATAGTGCCCTCGTCAGGCTTTATGAACCCACAAAGAATAGAAGAAAGCGTTGTTTTTCCGGCTCCATTTTTGCCAACTATACTTACCATTTCTCCTTCATTAATTATCGCATTTACGTTTTGAAGAATTGGTCTTTTACCGTCATAAGAAAAGGATATGTTTTTAATTTCCAAAAGTGGTGAATTATTTTCCTTTTGCTCCCGGACATGATTTGATTCATACCAGCTTCTAATTTTGTCCTTGCATAGTTCTACATTAAAGGTTTCCAAATATGCAGGCTTCAATTCAGGCACAATATCAATCTTGGCATATTTTGCTGCAGTCAAATACAAGGGCTCTCGTATACCGTATTTATGCAAAATATCGCTGGAAAGTACATTATCTGGAGTGTCGTCCATAACAATGGAGCCATCATTCATCACTACAATCCTGTCAACCTTTTTATGTAACACATCCTCCAAGCGATGTTCTATTATGATGACAGTTTTATCATTTTTGGAAATGGAATCAATAAGCTCAATTGCTATTTTTCCAGTCTTAGGATCAAGGTTCGCAAGAGGTTCATCAAAAAGAAGAATGTCTACATCATCAACCATAACTCCTGCTAATGATACCCTCTGTTTTTGACCTCCACTTAAATCGTGGGGATTTTGGTTTAATAGCTGCCCCATATCAACAATGTTGGCAATTTTCTGCACACGTTCATGCATCAGTGATTGCTCAACCATATCGTTTTCCAGGGCAAAGGCAATATCTTCGCCGACACTTAGTCCAATAAACTGTCCATCACTATCCTGAAGAACCGTTCCCACATGGTTGGACAGTTCAAATAAGCTGGAATTTTTATTTTCTATTCCATCCACAAATAGCTTTCCATCTATCTTTCCCTTGTGGGCAAATGGAATCAGTCCATTTATGCAGTTGCCAAGAGTACTTTTTCCTGAGCCAGAAGGTCCAAGTATCAGTACCTTTTCCCCTTTTTTAATTTTCAAATTTATGTTTTTAAGGGTAGGCTGACTCTGTTCAAAATACTGAAAGCTATAATCCCTAAATTCTATTAAAACATCATTCATCAATACTAACCTCAATAAAAAATAGGGGAAGGCCTCTTAGCCTCCCCCTTTATTTCTTAGCTTAATCTTCTTTTGCCAGGCTTCCTTTTTTTGTTTTTGTAGCAGAATAAGCCTTCAAAAGTATAATGCCTACGATTACAGAAACAATGGCATCCACAACAAAAGCTGTTGCTCCCTGAATGAATACTTTATTTGCTGGCTCGCTATATAAAACAATATCAAGGACAGGCGCAACCAGAATCCAAGCAATTGCATTGGCTATTACAACCCATACTGTAAAGAAAATGATTTCTGTTTTTCCAAATCTTCCTTCTTCTACTGCAGATGATACTTTCTTTGCCGCAAATCCTGAAATAAATCCGCTAACACCTGATGCCACAACCCAGCTCCACCATGGTGAGCCATACTGAATAAAATCAGAAAGCGCATGTCCTACAAAGGCTACCAAGAGTCCTGCAACTGGACCAAACAAGGCTGCAAAAAAACTAGATACGCCATAAGCAATCTGCAGATTAGTCTCTGGCACTGGAGAAGGCACCTTTACAAACATAAATAATACTAGGAATAAGGCCGCACCTAATCCAGTAGCAACAATTGTTTTTGTAGAAAAATTATTCTTCATTATTAATTCCCCCTTCTTAAAATCTTGTAGTAAATATAAATCTATTCTACTATTTGGTCAACTGTTTATATCTCAGGAAAAATAAGAGTGAGTTATAAATTATATTTATAATGAAGCGTGATTCTTGTTTTATTTCTCTCCATTATGCTCTGCGATTTTCTATGAACAACAGTCCTTGCTTTTTACTTGGGATTGATATGCACTCGCATATTGGAACCTGGGGTAATCCATTCTGGCTTTTAGGAATTGACGAATGATATAATATAAATATCAATTAACAAGGAGCTTTCTTATGAAGCAGTATTTCTTATGTCCTAAATGCAAAAAACGCCTGGTAAAATACGGACCCG
>JAGBJE010000033.1 GCA_017934625.1 Pseudobutyrivibrio sp.
ACTCATGCTAACACTACAATTCCAAAATACATTGGAGCATTAGCAAGATATGAGGTGGACAATTCAGCCACAGAATATCTTAAGTACGCCGAAGATTTCTTTGATATGGTCACTGGCAAGCACACCTATATCACTGGTGGCAATAGTGAAAATGAGCACTTCGGCAGGGACAATATCCTTAATGCAGAGAGGACAAACACTAACAACGAAACCTGCAACACTTACAATATGATAAAGATGGCAAGAAGACTTTTTGCAGTAACAGGGGACAAGAAATATCTGGATTATTGTGAGCAGACTCTTGTTAATGCAATAATGGCTTCGCAAAACCATGCCACTGGCGTTACCACTTATTTCCAGCCAATGGGCACAGGCTTTCACAAGGTATTCAACACACTGGATGGTAATTTCTGGTGCTGTACAGGAACAGGCTACGAGAACTTTACAAAGCTTCAGGATGGAATCTATTTTGAGGAGGATGATAGGTTAGTAGTAGCAATGTATTTAGCTTCAGTTTATAAGGCTGATGGCTATACATTAACGCAGGATTGCGACTTCACTAAATCTGATGAAGTGAAAATAAGAGTAGATGTTAAGGAAGCATCAGCAATTGTTGATTTGTATCTACGTATTCCTCACTGGATTCAGGGCAAGCCAGAAGTTAAGGTAGGTCATTCAGTTGTGGAGCCTAAGGAAGAAAATGGCTACTTTGTAATATCAAAGGAGCTTATCCGAACTGGCGGAGATATAACTGTTAGATGGCCTATGGGTATATCTTGCCATAACCTGGCTGACGGCGAGGACACATACGCATTCTGCTATGGACCTTATGTACTTTCAGCCAAGCTTGGAACAAAGCATATGAAGATAAAGCCCCACGGCATCGATGTAGTTGTAGCTGCAGAAAAGTGTGTAGATTCAGATGATGTGGTCATTACTGCTGAAGCATCAGTAGATGATTTTATGAAAAACATCAGCAAGTATCTTGTAAAGCAGGATGGTAGCATGGATTTTGAATTAACAGGTACAAACAAAAAGCTGATTTTCACTACTCACTACAATCAATATAAGGAAAGCTACGGAATCTATTGGAATTATAGTGTATGACTTCAAAGAAAAATGCCAGTCTTTCAAAACCATAGCCTATTTAACAATTATTACATACCTTTATCTTATAAATATAATATATGAACGGTTAATGCAAATAATAGGAGAAAAGGCATGGTAAAAAAGAAAATTTCGTTATTTATGGCTATGTGTATGATATTGTCTACACTTGTATTTTGTGTCAGTCCTCTGACGGCAAAGGCAGATGACAGAATAAAAGATATGGTTGAGGATATGACTACCCAGGAGAAGGTGGCGCAGATGTTGATGCCATCATTTAGATACTGGGGCGAAGGGGATAAAAAGGAAGGAGTAACGGAGATAAATGATGCTATAAGAGCAACATTAAACAAGTATAGCTTTGGTGGTGTAATAGTTTTTGCTCAAAATTGTCAGAATGCTAAGCAGACAACTGCACTTATAAATTCTATGCAAAAGGCAAACCTGGCTGGCGGTGCACAAAGTGCACTTCTTGTTTCAATAGACCAGGAGGGCGGATATATCACACGACTTAACACTGGTACTGCCATGCCTGGAAATATGGCGATTGGAGCCACTGGAGATACTGAGAATGCATACAGGGCAGCCAACATTATAGGTAATGAGCTGGCAGTGCAGGGAATCAATGTGGATTTTGCTCCAGTAATGGATGTGAATAATAATCCTGCAAATCCGATAATCGGTGTAAGATCATTTTCTGATGACCCGGATGTGGTTGAGAAGTTTGGAGCAAAATATATTGAGGGACTTCACAATAATGGAGTAATGGCTGCATTAAAGCATTTTCCAGGTCATGGAGATACTAATACTGATAGCCATACAGGACTTCCAACAATAGATAAGACTTATGATGAGTTAAAGAAGATGGAATTGATTCCATTTGCAGGTGTGGCAAAAAATGCTGATTTTATAATGACGGCCCATATTCAATATCCAAAGATTGAATCTCAAACCTATATTTCTAAATCAACTGGAGAAGAAATATATTTGCCAGCCACATTATCAAAAACAATTTTGACTGATATTTTGAGAAATGATATGGGATTTTCAGGCGTTGTTGTCACAGATGCTATGGATATGGCTGCTATTTCGGAGCACTTTGACAAGATGGATTCTACAAGGCTTGCAATAAATGCAGGTACGGATATGATTCTTATGCCTGTAGATTTATCTACGCCAGCAGGATTAAACGATTTGGATAAATATATAGATGGTGTTGTTGAACAGGTCAATAATGGCGCCATATCAGCAGCCAGGGTAGATGAGTCTGTATACAGAATTTTGAAGATGAAGGCAAAATACGGGTTGATGCATGATGATTCATTAAACATAATGAAGAAATCTTCAAGAATAACCCCATCGGAGGTGCTTGCCCAAGCAACTGTTGGTTCTAAAGCGCACCACGATGTGGAATGGGATATAGCAGTAGATGCTATTACAGCTGTTAAAAATGATAATGCTTTCCCAATAACCTCTGACAAGAAGGTGGTAGTACTTTATCCAGCAGAAAATCAGGCAAATTCAATTTTGTATGGAATAGAAAAGCTGAAGAATTCTAAGGTTAATATAAATAGCGATAATATAGTGGCTGTCTGCACAACGGATATGGCAGAAGATGGGGTATTAGCTGCCACTGAGGGTGCTGATGTTGTGATTATGATTTCAGCTACTTATTCAGCGGATTTTAAAAATCAGGATTTGGCTAACAAGCTTGTGGCAAAGACTCATGAGAGGGGGAAAAAGTTTATTTTACTAAGTGCACATTTACCTTATGATGTATCAATGTGCCCAGAGGCAGATGGTATAATAGCTTGCTACTGTGGAAAGGGAATGGCAGAATTACCTACAGGAAAATCTGATTCAAAGCAGTATAATCCTAATATCCCAGCAGCTATCTATACATTGTTTGGCGGTAGTAATCCAACTGGAAAGCTGCCTGTAAAAATTAACTAGGATAATCGGGTATCTTACCACTGAGGAATCTTCTGTTAAGGAGCCATTAATTTGGCTCCTTTACTTTTTAGAAATAAAAACATTCGGATTGTCCGCCCACAAATGGAGACTTCAGGCTTTATGCCCACCGATTTGGACATTTCTTTCTCTTGTGGTTGCACCATCTAAAAAGTTGATTCCCTTTAGCATAGAATTTGCTCCGTATCTAGTACGTATATTTAACAGGGCCTCATGAATCTGACGCTCCCTGTTAATGGCATCATAATCAGTAAACAAATCCATCTGATAATAGCCCCCGTCACTTTCGATGTTGCAGGCACAGATGCCTAATTTACGAAACAAAATCCTATGGTCCGTTTTCTTTATAACATCATTTAAAATAGCATCGCTTACAAGCTTTGATATATTTGTAGCAGTACGAAGATTAACTGTGCCACCAGCATGAGCGGGATGCAACCTTCCATACCAGTCAATAGCAAGTGGCCCATCATAATGAGGGCAGTATTCCAGACTTTTGTAATCAAAGCTTACCCACCAGGTGAATTTTGAAGACATCAAATTTTTTTTGTACATGTCGCAGCAAAGTACATCAATCATCTCTTTCAGGACTATGCAAGCTTCTTCATATTTGTAAGGGCGAGGAAGCACTTGACCATTAGAAAGAGAGTGATTATCAGATTTATAGCTTTTTATATCATGCATTGTAACTGGTTCGATTCCCCAGGCGTGGTCAATTAGGATTTCCGCATCGATACCGAAGGTTCTATAAAACCATTCCTCATCTATCTGGGAACGCTCGGCAACATCACCCATAGTGAACATCATATTTCTTTCCAAACGACGGGCTTTGCCGCGTCCTATTTGCCAAAAATCAGTGAGAGGTGTGTGGGGCCAAAGAAGGGTCTTATATGATTCTTCATTTAGGTCGGCTATGCGAACGCCATCTTTATCAGCAGGCGCCTTTTTAGCCACAATATCCATTGCCACCTTTGCAAGATATAGATTTGTTCCAATGCCTACAGTTGCGGTAATTCCCGTTTGCTTAAGAACATCCTTTATCATAGTGAGAGCCATTACGTGTGCAGGGCTTTGATGAGTGCGCATGGCTGCTTCTTCATATAAATGTAGATACGGTGTACAGTCGATGAAACTCTCATCAATGCTATACACATGAATATCCTCAGCGGCAACGTACTTTAAGAAAATCCCATAAATTTGTGCGGATACTTTTTCATATTCAAGCATGCGAGGAACTGCAGTAATATAAAAAACTTTAGTGTTGTGAGCTTTTTCGTATTGTTCAATGGCTTGCTTGGCTTCAAAAAGCCTAGGTCTGCTCGGAACACCGATGGCTTTAAGTGCAGGTGATACAGCAAGACAGATGGTTTGGTCAGATCGACTGCTGTCGGCCACTAGCAGCTTAGTTTTTAGAGGATCGAGGCCTCTGGCCACACATTCCACGGATGCATAGAAAGATTTCATATCAATGGCAATATAGCACTTAGGAACTAGCAAATGCTCAGAAACGTCCATTAGAAAACACCTGCCAATTCTTCTAGCTTCATATTTCTATTATTAAAATCTACCGCAATGATTGTATTGTTAAGTTTCATAGGCAGTACCTCCTTTAATCAAAAGAATAGAAAAATCGAAAATATGTTTGCCTTACAAAGAAATAATACACCAGAACACCCATTCTTGTAAATCGAACAAAATGTTAAATTTTACGGCTTAATTTGTGGGGCAATGGACGTCAGAGTAAGCGGCAATGGACGTCCATTGTTTTTCTACTGATGTTTGATATAATTATGAACTTTCTGCGACTTTTGACCATTATTAAACTAATTAGGGTAAAATTTTTATTACGTACAAGTTTAATAATATAAAGGAGGTTCGTTTTGAAAAAAATAGTTAGAAGTCTTACGAGTGCAATAATTATTATGGTGCTTACACTTACTGTATTCAGTAGCAGTACACTAGAGGTTAG
>JAGBJE010000267.1 GCA_017934625.1 Pseudobutyrivibrio sp.
AGCACACAGCCTACCATCTTATTGTTTGTTAGTTTTTCCTGCTTCCTTACAAGGGATGCCAGCAGAATTGCAAAGAAGGTGCTCATTCCATTAATTATAGATGATTTCACTCCTGACGCGTGAGCAAGACCCATATAGAAAAAGAAGTATTGAAGTACTGTTTGAAAAATGCTAAGCTTACAAACCATACCCCAAGACTGCTTTTTGGGATACAAAAACTTTTTCTGTAATATGCTGCCAAAAATAATTGCAAATATTCCTGCAAGAAAAAATCTTATTCCAGCAAAAAGAATCTGGGACATGCTATCGCTAGACTCTATTTCAAAAAGTTCGTATCCTATTTTTATACTTGGAAATGCACTGCCCCACAGCAGGCAACATACAATGGCCAAAAGGCATACCACTATTTTATTTTTCAGTAGGTTCTTATTATCCATTTACTTCGTTTATACCATTTTCTACAAATCTAACGCTTTTAAAGCTTCATACTCCCTGCGGTAAAGGCCATAAAGTGCAATATCAGTATGGTGGTACTTCTCATACTCACCAAAAATCTCTTTAGCCTCCTCAACAGGAATCCATACATGCATGTAATTTGCATTCTTTTCAGCTTCTGTAAGATTAAGCACTCCTGTATCCTCTACAAACTCGCAGATAAAGTAGTGATTAAAATGCTGCCAAACATCAAATAATTCTTCTATTTCTAAGTAGTAATCTTTAGGTTTTACAACAATTCCTGTTTCTTCAAGTAATTCCCGGGCACAACATTCTTCTAGTGATTCATCCCCTTCAACTCCTCCACCTGGAAGCATATAGTTATCACATTTCTCTACATAATTTAAAAGAATTTTGCCATCCTTTATCACAATACCTCTGCCGGCATGTCTCATTATATCCACATGACCCTGGTAGTCCTCATTGATTAGTTTTAACTTTTTCATGTGTCCTATTCTCCTCATTATTTTATCCTTATCTATATTGAATATGTCTTATAGTTTTTTCACTTCATAAACTAAAATCAATAGAAATACCACTTCACATAAGCATACTGATAATGCCACTACTGTAGCATTAAATATGACACCAAATATAAGTGAAATCGCAGGTATTGCAACTGCAAAAATAATGTAGGCCTTAGAAAGATAGAGCCATGAATATGGCAACAAATGTGCACCGAATACCATTGCAAATACCATAACCATTTTTTCTGGAACAGCGCTAAATACCCACATAACAATTAAGATATATAGCATTTGATTCATTGTAAACAATAGCCCCGCATTGCTAAGTGGATTCTTTTTTGAAAACAAATCCACCTTGACTATTTTTCCAAATATCATGGCTAGCGGCATCAATGGACATGAACAACAAAATACTAAAATATTCATAGATTTAATAGGAATCTGAAGTATAGTGACTATCGCAATCAGTCCCCAAAGAATAATAGATGCTGCTATAAAAGGAATTCCCTTTTTCTGTTCTTTTGCTATGTCTAGTCTTAATTCATCAAGTGTCATTTTTCCTCCTATTAAAAACACCTTCAATAAACTATAATACTTCATCCTCATTCCAATGACGAAATCCTAATCTCTCTGTCTCAAATAAATACTTTGTGTCTCTGCTCATGGTGTCCTCCTTATTTTCTACTCATAACAAATATTCTTCGTGTTTCCTCGTCTTCCCCATCCCAAGCGAAATATGTTACTTCTTCAACATTAAAGAACTGACTAAAAATCTCCGACCATTCCTCATCTGTTCTTGAGGTCATTCTGAGAATTCCGTTTACATACATTTCATTCCCATTTTTGAATTCTATTTTTTTCTCTGGCTTACTGACAGGCTCAGCATAAAAATTCATAGCAATAACGATTTTCGCATCCCTGGTAGTTATTCTTGCAAAATTCTTTATGATATCCAAAGCTACATCAGCTGGCAAAACATCTACAACATTACTACAAAAGATACCCTCATATGATTCTGCTGGTTCATTCTTTAACCAATCAGTTGAAACACATTCTGCTCTAAGACCTTTTTCTATGTTGAAATGATTCATAAAGCATTTACAAAGCTCAATTGCATTTTCACCCACATCAACACAGGTTACATTCTTACAACCTGACTTATTTAATGTTATTCCTGCCCAGCCTTCTCCGCATCCATAATCTAAAACTCTATTCTTGCTGGCAAGTTGGTCTATAATCACATTTTGCAGTTTAGCTGATGTACAAAGTTCTTTCCAACCATCCACAGGATCATACTCCTGCTTATATTCATTCTTTGCTTCATCATCCATTTCAAATGCATTATTCCAAAATTCTAGTGCTTCTTTGTAAGTATTATTCATTATTCTGCCCTTCTCTATATTATATTTTTATCCCTCTGTCACTCCACACGTGAACCTCTATATTTTCTGAAAGAAAATATTGCTTGGCAAAACCAAGTTCTTGTGGGCTTTTTCCTTAAGTAGCCCACAAGAAGTCATATTTTAAACCGTTATTTCGATTTGATTTCCTTCAATTCCTACGATGCAGCTTTCGTAATAGCCATCCCCTGTGGTACGTGGTCCGCTGACAATCTTTTGCTCTTTGCATTCATAAAATCCTGCAAGAATAGTTCCATCTGCCACATAATACATATTTTAATCTTCCTTTATATTTTTCTATTATTGGCACGCAAAGGTTCCATATGCTCTAGTGGCGTTCATCTTCATTTTCATATCTTTCGCAAAATCTTGCTGAAAAAGATGGTTCTTCATTGCCAATTCGTAAATGCGTTATTTCACCGGCACGGAGGGTTCTAAAGGTAGCTATTCCTTTTTCTCTCTCCTCTGTTACCACCTCAGTAACAGATGTTGGTGCTAACGCAGTAAACTGCCAGACCACAAAAGGTGATACATTCCACAAATATGACAATAACAATGAAGTCAATCCATAGTGACAATAAAAGGTGATGGTCTTGTCGTTATTCTCTGATACCCTGTATGCCATTCCATCTTTTTCATAGCCATTTTCTTTCAAAAACTTTTCAAACTCGCCAGTCACCTCATCATACAAAGCAGGCATATTGCTGGCCTTAACAAGAGTTGATTCCCTCCAGCCATTTCTATCAAAAAGCTCTGGATGATCAATATAATAAGATGGCAAAATATCCCATAAGATATGAAACTTATACTCTCCAGTCACCTCATCTTTCTGAAGCTCATTAGCATAGGCCTTACGCACATCCTCTGAAATATTAGGATTTGCCTGTGCAGGAAATTCCTTTAGCCAATCTAAAGTAACTGGCTCAATTCCTAACTTCTTGCAGCTATAGCTTGCTGTGTCTTTTGCTCTGCCAAGAGGTGACTGATACACTTCGTCTATACGATATTGTTCAATAATGTCTGCCAGAAGCTTCGCTTCTCGATGTCCTTTTTCCGTAAGTGTATCGTTTACATAATCTGGATCTCCGTGTCTAACAAATAAAAGTCTCATTTCTAATTCCTAACCTTATAACTAAATCTTAATGCCGCATTTATTGCGGCTATATATCTTATAATAACTTATCAACCATCTCCATAACCTTCTGAAGATTTGCAATATCTACTGCTACATCTCCAGTTTCCATAATCGATATCTGAAATCTGCATTGCTCGTCCCTCTGTAATTTCCCTTACTATCTTGCAAGGATTACCTACAGCGATTACATTGTCTGGAAGATCTTTTGGTACCACGCTACCTCCACCTTTACTTTTTTATACTAGGTATACAACTGTTTCCACTCTTCTTTTGTCATGAGATTTACCACATTTGTCCTAACCTCATTTAAAAGTGGCACCTTAACATTTTCATCTGTTCTATTATACTTAAATCCAAGCTTTTCTTGAACACGTTTTGACTTTTCATTTCCTTGAAAATATCCACACCAAACCTTTGAAACATTCAAATCTTCAAAGGCTCTTTTTAATAGAAGTGTACAGGCCTCAGGCATGATTCCATGACCCCAGTATGGCTTTCCAAGCCAGTAGCCCAGCTCGCACTCGTCCTTATTTTCATAATGAAACATCAGATCAGCAGTGCCGATTGGCTCCTCTGTCTCCTTCAAGCAAATGGCATAATTCTCAGGATTCGTAAATACGTTATTTATCACGTTGATGCTTTCTTCTATTGTCTTATGAGCAGGCCATCCGCAAGGACTTCCAACCTCTTTTTCTTTAGCCATGCTAAATAGAACCTCTGCATCATCCTCGTTCCAATGGCGAAAGCCTAATCTTTCTGTCTCAAATAAATATTCAGTGTTTGTGCTCATGTCGTCATCCTCCTGCTCGTAAATATGTTAAACAATGGGCAGGTGCTTGTGTACACCTGCCCTATTACAATCATTTGTAAGAATTATTCTTG
>JAGBJE010000268.1 GCA_017934625.1 Pseudobutyrivibrio sp.
CCTGATACTCAGCAACACGCTTAGCACCATTAGCACCTGCCATTGCAGACTTTAATTCTACCTGATTCTTAAGCCCCTGGAGAGTCTTATAAGACTCGAGCTTATCAAAATTCTTCCATTCTATCATTTTGATCACTCCTTTATATGAAAAATGCGTTTACTAAAACGATATCGAGAAAATTTTATAATAAAAGATGTTTCATTTCAAGGAATAGGGGCACTTTTTCACATTTATTTTGCATTGTCCAGTTCCTTTTAAATATCCAGTTCCCTGGCGAAGTATTTTCCAATGGAAGCAATGAAACGAAGTACATCATCTGTAAGCTCCTCAGGAAAGGCCTTTAAGGCCGGAGCGGTTTCAAAGCTTAAGACTCCTGTGAAGCCTATAACCTTAAGTGTGCGTAGGAATTCATCCCAATTGGTGGTGCATATTTTGTCCCTGGTGTTTGTGAAGGTGTAAGGAATCTGATGCAGGTCAGTCATGCAATCATTGTCATGGATGTGCAAGGTCTTCACCCTTGGGCCAAGGATTTTCAAGTAAGATGCCATATCCATATCCGTGAGATTGGCATAGCCTGTATCAAAGCAAGCCCCAAGTACTTCTGATTTATATTTAGCATTGAAGTAATCGATTCTGGCCGAAAGCTTTACAGGGTCGCAGCACGGGCCTTCGCTAAGCCTACGTTGTCCTAGCTTATACAGATTTTCAAGGCAGATTGTAATGCCACGGTCAGCTGCATATGGCGCCAGTTCGTGAAGAATCTCGGCATTTGCACGCCATTCAATCCCATCCTGTTCCAGGGCGCAGGCCTTGTCTGGAACCTTGTTTGGCAGGTTGAATAGATGGGCTACGATATTAGAACAATCCATGAAGGCACATATCTCCAGGGATTTGGGCAGAACCTGATATCTTATATATTCATTGGCTTCGCGGCTGATATTGGTTGCAAACATGGGAAAGGGCATGTGCATTTGGTTGATTTTGATATTAAGGCTTTTGGCAGCATTTTTATGAGGCGTAAAAAATTCGAATAATTCATCCAAGGATTTTTCAAAAAATCTGCCGCTATAATCTGGTGCAAATTCTTCATATCGTAAATACGTATCAAGACTAAAGTCGACGCAATCAAAGCCAGCATTTGCTATACGCCTAAAGCCCGTTTCTGGGGCTTCATCCTTTACTATGTTTGCTGTTTGTATACCTATTTTGTGCATTAAATTCCTCCCTTTTACTACTCTGCTACCATCATGATTTTCACGTAAGGCTGTTGCTTCATGCGCATTAGTTCAAAGCCATCCCGGATATTGCATAAACTGAATTCGTGGGTGATAAATTTTTCTGGATGAAAATCTTTGTTTTCCTGGTTGGCAAGAATGGATAGGATAAAGTGCCAATCATCGTTTTTATCATGGGTAAAGGTTGAATTCCAACTTCCTATTATCTTTAGTTGTTTGCGTAAAATCTTCCAATATATTTCTTTTGGCAAGTTCATATCCTGCTTTGGATTGCCTATAAGGACAATGGTGCCAGCCGGGGCAGCCAGCTCTATAGCCTGCTGCAAGGATTGTTCACTTCCAACACATTCAAAAACCACAGCTGATGAGCTTTCCGATGGCACGATGGGACATGCTCCTAGGGCTGCTGCATACTCATTTTGATATGATTTATTTCCTATCGTATATACGATATCTACACCCACCTCTTTTAGCAGCATGGTTGTAAGTAATCCGATTGCCCCAAGGCCTATAACTGTGACCTCGTCATTAGGCTTTACTGCTGGCTTTCTAATAGCGTGAGCTACCACAGCAAGTGGCTCTAGCATGGCAGCCTGCTTAAAGGTTACAGTGTCTGGTAATTCAATCAGATTCCAGCTTGGAACCGCCACATACTCTGCGAAGCCGCCATCTGTCCGGGAGCCCAGATAGGAATAGTTTTCGCACATCTCATAGCGCTTCTGTTTGCACTGAGGGCATTTCATGCATGGAAGTAATGGAAATACACCAACTCTTTTGTTAAGCCAGCTTTTATCCACATCCGCCGACACATCTTTAACCACCCCTGCGAACTCATGGCCTGGCACTATCGGCATACGATGGGCTCCATCAGTATATGCCCGTGGGATGTCTGAGCCGCAGATGCCGCAAGCCTTCACCTCTACTAACACATGGTTAGACTCAAGGAGTGGCACAGGTCGTTCAAGTATCTCTAGTTTTCCTATATCACTTAGCAATAATGCTTTCAAAACGTTTCAAATCCTCCTGAGTTGTAATCTTAAAATTGTTCTCTTCACCTTCAATCATCCTGATTTTCATCCCGGCTAACACTGCCGCTTCCGCTGAGCCGCAAATATCGCATATACGATTTTGCTTTTCTAAAAGCCTGTTGACCTTTAGATATTTTCCATATAAAAACGCTTCTGGCGATTGCCCTGCCACCAGATGGCTTCTGTCTAAAGCTTCATCAATCCAGATTCCATCGGCACATCTGTATATGGTATCCTTCACTGGCAGTACAGGGATAACCCCATCACAGCCTTCCATGGATGTAAGCAGCCTTTCAAATAGCTGCTGTGACGCCAGCGGTCTTGCCCCATCATGAATCACTACCACATCATCTTCTGATATCCTATAAACCATATCGTTTAGGGCGTTTAGAATTGACTCCTGTCTGGTGGCGCCCGCCCTTGAAAATCCCATTATTTTCTCAGTATTTCCCATGGCAATAATGTCATCCGCCACCTTTTCTAGGCAATCATCACTGATGACAACCTGCACCTGGTCAATCATTTTGCAGTCCAAAAAAGCCGCTAATGCATAACACATAAGCGGCTTATTGTTTATCTTTATGAGTTGTTTTGGCGCGTCGCATTTCATGCGACTGCCACATCCTCCTGCTAGTAAAATTCCTATATTCATAAGCCTCGCTCCTTTATGAATAGGAGTTTAGCGGGGGGATGTAAAATTAAGGTGAAGTGTGGCTATTACCTGCTAAACATTTTTAAGTTTTGTCTGAATTATACTGCATCTGTCAACTCTCCTTCGTAGATATTATGATTTTTAAATTCCATAATATACTTGGGATTACTAGCTTCAACTAAATC
>JAGBJE010000269.1 GCA_017934625.1 Pseudobutyrivibrio sp.
AAGCTCAGAGCCCTTTTTGACAAAGTTCCTCTTTTCAGCAATAGCTGAAATAATTTCATGATTTACCTTATCTTCATCTACTTCATATCTGGCTTTTAATACACCAGGGTATTCTTTTGTAAGAAAATCTGTAAGCTCTAGGGCAAGCTCTCTGGTCTCAATAATAGCATCATTGATAGAACCAATAAAAGCTAAGTGAAGTCCTACTGTGTTATCCTCAAACTTAGGCCACAGGATTCCAGGAGTATCAAGAAGCTCAACAGATTTGTTAAGCTTAATCCATTGTTTTCCTTTTGTAACACCAGGCTTGTTTCCTGTCTTTGCAACAGATTTACCTGCAAAGGAGTTAATAAAGGTAGATTTACCAACATTAGGAATACCTACAACCATAGCTCTAACTGGCCTGTTTTTAATACCTCTTTTTCTGTCCTTCTCAAACTTGGCAGCACAAACCTCATCAAGTGTAGCCTGCACCCCCTTCATATTCTTTCTATCCCTAGAATCAAGCTCTACAGCATAAAAGCCTTTGGATTTATAGTACTCAATCCATTTTTGATTAGTAGCCTTATCTGATAAATCAGATTTGTTAAGAAGTACTAATCTAAGCTTACCATTTGCAAGGCCGTTAATATCAGGGTTTGTGCTAGATATTGGGCACCTTGCATCAATAACTTCTATAATTAAATCAATAAGCTTTATATCTTCCTGCATCTGACGCTTAGCCTTGGTCATATGCCCTGGATACCATTGAAATTCCATATACACCTCTTTATCTTTTATTTAAATGGATAATCTAGCCAAATCTTGCCTAAAATATCCTCACTTGAAACAAATCCGACACTTTCGTATCTAGAATCCTCAGAAGAATTGCGATTATCACCTAATACAAAAAACTGATCATCTAAAAGTGTAATAGGTGTTGCTGCAATACCTGGATTTTCGATTCGTTCAACCTCCAAGTTCTCCTTATACAGCTCATCGTTAAGGTAGATTCGTCCGTTATTTATGTAGATTGTATCACCTGGAACAGCAATTACCCTTTTTACACTATAGCTTGCATTAACATTAGATTTAGGCTTAAAAGCTATAACATCACCAGTCTTTGGTGACGAAAATTTATAAGCTATAGTGTTTACAAGTAATATATCGGATGTTTCATAGGTGGGTTCCATAGATGCATTGGAACATTCTACTTGTTTTCCAAAAGCAAGTACCACTCCAAATGCAATTGCTATAACGACTGCAATCTCTAGAGCGAATATAAGAACATATCGAACTCTGTCGAAATTTATTTTTCTACGGCGTCTATTAAAATCAAGACTGCTTGTTCTACGGTTGAATAAACTAAAAAATCTATTATTTGATGTAAACATATTAAGTTCCTTTTAATCTTTAGTATAAATATACCGCATTTTGCTATAAAAATAAAGAACAGTCGCAAAACCTGCGACTGTTCGAACTTTCGAGATTAGATTCTCTCTTTAACCTTAGCCTTCTTACCTGTGAGCTCTCTGAGGTAGAAGAGTTTAGCTCTACGAACTTTACCCTTTCTAACTACTTCAATCTTCTCAACGTTAGGGCTGTGAAGTGGCCAAGTCTTTTCTACACCAACACCGTTAGATGACTTACGAACTGTGAATGTCTCACGGTTGCTGCCGCCCTGTCTCTTAATAACTGTACCCTCAAATACCTGAGTACGTGTACGGTTACCCTCAACGATACGGCCGTAAACCTTAACTGTGTCTCCTACAGCGAACTCTGGAACTTCGCTCTTAAGCTCAGCTGCTTCAATGTTTTTGATAATCTCGTTTGCGTTCATTTTAAATCCTCCTAAACTTGCGACGTTCTTGATATTCCCTATTGAATAACAGCGGACCATCTCTTCTTTAGCAACTCATTTATAATATCATGATTAAATGCTAATTTCAACATTCATTTTCAAGAAATTTCGTATATAAATCAGGCCTTCTTGTCTTGGTGCGCTCAATGGACTGCTCATGCCTCCACGCATCTACCTTAGCATGGTCTCCTGATAACAAAATAGATGGAACCTTTCTCCCATTCCAGGTTTCTGGTCTTGAATATTGTGGGTATTCAAGCAGGTTATTTTCTAATGATTCATCCTCTCCGGAATCTGAATTAGTAAGCACTCCTGGTACCATACGCGAGATTGCATCTATCATTACAAGGGATGGTAGTTCTCCACCAGTAAGCACGTAATCACCTATAGAATAATATTCATCAACGATTTCTTCTAAAACTCGCTCATCAATACCTTCGTAGTGGCCGCAAAGCAAACAAATATCCTCTTCAAGTGCAAGCTCTTTAGCTGCCGGTTGAGTAAATAGCTGCCCCTGTGGTGTAAGATAAATACACTTAACGTGATGGCCAGCCTTTTCGCAAACAGCCTGGTAGGCATCATAAATAGGCTGAGCCTGCATGACCATGCCAGCTCCACCTCCATATGGATAATCATCTACCTTTTTATGCTTATCAAGTGTGTAGTCCCTAATATTGATTGCTTCAAATGATATACAACCGGCATTTTTTGCTCTGCCGAGAATACTGGTATTAAGAACCCCTTCTATCATCTCTGGAAATAATGTTAGTATATAAAACTTCATAATCTATTCTCCTAACAATCCATCCAAAAGATGAATAATCATTTTATTGTTTTCCATGTCTACAGCTTTAATACAGTCCTTTATTGCAGGAACAAGCACTGTTTTGCCAGATTCCATCTGAATTTCGTATACATCATTTGCACCTGTTTGTAAAACATCTGTAATCTCACCAAATACATTGGCCTCATCTGTATCAAGATACACAGTAACACCGATTAAATCTGCGATAAAGTATTCATCCTCTTTAAGCTCAACGCGGTTTTCCTTTGTAACATATAGTCCACGGCCCTTATATTTTTCAATGTCGTTAATATTATCAATACCCTTAAATTTAAGAATAACCAGATTCTTCTGCTGACGAACATTTTCAACTTCAAGCTCAATATAACCGTCCTTGCCACCATCTAGCAAAAGATTCTTCATATTCTTAAATCTTGAGATATCATCTGTAAGAGGAAATACCTTTACCTCTCCTTTGATACCGTGTGTTTGTGTAATCGCTCCAACCTGATATAAATCTTCCAAATATAACTCCTTCTAATGGGTAACCATTGTAAAAATAATATAGATAACAAAGAGAACGAAAACTACAAGCGTTTCTATATAAACAGTTTTTCGCTTTTTTAATAATATCTCTTCTGTCTTATCTATTTCAGCCTGAATACTTTCAGGCACCACATACTCAGTAATATACTCTGAAAGCCCCTGTTTTGTCAAAATTTCTTTTGAGAAAGCCCAGTCTGCAGCAGGCACATACAGCTCATTACTATCAGATATCAATTCTTCTCTAAAAATCAAAAAATCTCCAGGACTTACTTCTATATAAACTTCAAGTCCCTCATTGCTGAGAGACTTGTAAGCCTTTAAAAGTAAATCTGGATTTTCACTAGAAAATATTTTTCTTAAAAAATCAAATTTATCTTTCATATTTTATTTGCCTTTTATTTATCGTCATATAAGTGACATCTTACCACATGTCCATTTCCCATATTCTTTGGCTCTGGAGCAACTTCCTTACAAATGCCCATACACTCAGAGCATCTTGTGTGGAACTTACAGCCCTTAGGTGGGTTAGCAGGGGAAGGAATATCTCCTTCAAGAGGAACTCTGTCCTTCTTAAAATCAGGGTCTGGCATTGGAATAGCTGAGAACAACGCCTTTGTATAAGGATGAAGAGGATTAGCAAAAATATCCTCTGTCTTACCTGTCTCAACAAGGCCACCAAGGTACATAACACCAACTGTATCAGAGATGTGCTCTACAACTGAAAGGTCATGTGAAATGAAGAGATATGTAAGTCCTCTATCCTTCTGAAGCTTGCGAAGAAGGTTAATAATCTGCGCCTGAATAGAAACATCAAGAGCAGATACAGGCTCATCGCAAACGATGAAGTCAGGATTAAGAGCAAGTGCACGAGCGATACATACACGCTGTCTCTGTCCACCTGAAAACTCATGAGGATATCTATCCTTGTGATGCTCCTGAAGACCACACTCAGCCATTACCTTAGAAATGTACTCGTCGTACTCTTCCTTTGGAACCAGGCCATGCTCTCTAACAGCCTCTCCAATAATTTCACCAATTGGAAGACGTGGTGAAAGTGATGAATATGGATCCTGGAATACGATTTGCATCTTTGTACGAAGGTCTCTAAGCTCCTTCTTAGAATAATCGTATACTTCCTTTCCGTTAAATATTACATCACCCTCTGTCTTTTCAATAAGACGAAGAATTGTACGTCCTGTTGTAGATTTACCACAACCTGACTCACCTACAAGACCCATTGTTGTGCCTCTTTCGATTTTGAAAGAGACATCATCAACAGCCTTAACCTCTCCAGTTACACCACCGAAGAAGCCACCCTTAATAGGGAAATATTTCTTAAGGTGATTGACTTCTAGAATATAATCTTTCTCGTTACTCATGTCTTTCACCCTCCTCTTTACATCTGTAGCATCTTACCATATGTGTGTCTGAAACGTAGTATTCCTCTGGGAATTCGCCGTTACAGCATTCCATACACATATCGCATCTATCTTTAAAATAACAATAATTTGGCATATTTACAGGGTTTGGAACAGAACCAGGGATTGAGTAAAGCTCATCAACCTTCTGTCCAACTACAGGCTTAGACTTCATAAGACCGATTGTATATGGATGTCTTGGGTCCTTGAAAATCTCCTGTGCAGTACCCTTTTCTACAACACGGCCAGCATACATAACAACTACGTAATCAGCCATCTCAGCAACAACACCAAGGTCGTGTGTGATAAGCATGATTGAGCTGTTAATTCTATCCTTAAGGTCGCGAAGAAGATCAAGAATCTGTGCCTGAATTGTAACATCAAGAGCAGTAGTTGGCTCATCAGCAACGATAAGCTTTGGCTCGCAAGCAAGTGCCATTGCAATACATACACGCTGTCTCATACCACCTGAAAGCTCATGTGGATACATGCTGTAAACGCCTTCCTTATTAGCGATACCAACCATACCAAGCATCTCGATTGTACGTGCCTTAATATCCTCGTCGCTCATCTCTGGACGATGAAGCTTAATAACTTCATCAATCTGAGCACCAATTCTAAATACAGGGTTAAGTGCTGTCATTGGCTCCTGGAAAATCATTGACATCTTCTCGCCACGCATCTTTCGCATAACTGAATCTGGAGCATTAACAACATTAATTACTCTATTTCCGTCATTGAATCTGATTTCACCAGAAACTGTCTGTCCCTGTGGACGCTGAACAAGCTGAAGCATTGAAAGTGAAGTAACTGACTTACCGCAGCCAGACTCACCAACGATACCAACAGTTTTTCCCTGTGGTACGTTGAATGAAACACCGTCAACAGCCTTAACTGTTCCGATATCTGTGAAGAAGTATGTATGAACATCATCAAACTCTACACAGTTCTCAGGATTTTTCATCTGTGTTACATATTCCTCTTCCGGAATATGCTTTCTATTTCTCTTTGCCTCGAATTCCTTTGTAATCTTGCGGTTTTCCTTCGCAATTCTACGAGATTCCTTGGCACTAATATAATTTACATTCTTTTTTGCCATTTCACACCTCTATCTCTTCATCTTTGGATCAAAGGCGTCACGAAGTCCGTCTCCGATAAAGTTAAATGCAAGTACTGTAAGAAGGATTAAGAATCCAGCTGGAATCCATACGAACCAGTAGTTTGTCATAACGTATGAATCAGTAACAGCATTGATGATATTTCCCCATGATGCTGCAGGATACTTAACACCTAGTCCTAAATATGAAAGTGTAGACTCTGCAAGGATAACCTCACCTACACCCATAGATGCAAATACTACAAGCTGTGGAATAACATTAGGAATCAAGTGCTTGAAGATACGTCTTCTAATGCTAATACCGCAAGCCTCACAAGCAGTCATAAATTCCTGCTCACGAAGAGATAAAATCTGTCCACGTACTATACGAGCAAGGCTAACCCAGCCAATAACACCCATGATAATACATAGATAGAAAATACGAATGCCGGCATCTATCTTATAGAAATCCATGATAGAACCAATAATAAGGTAAAGTGGCATTGTTGGGATACAGTAAATAACATCTACAAATCTCATAAGAAGGTTGTCTACCCAACCACCAAAGAAGCCTGCTGTACCACCAACGATAATACCAAGAATAAGCTCAATAGCAACTACTACAAAACCGATAAGAAGTGAAATACGACCACCATACATAAGTCTTGCAAGTAAGTCCATACCATTTCCATCTGTACCAACTAAATGCTTTGCAGAAGGTGACTCGAACTGGTTAATAACGCTTGTAGACTTATATTTTGTAATAACATACTGACCATTCTTGTTAGAAACCTGATATTCTTCTTCTCCATCTTCACCTGCAAATGTAAACTCAGATGAACCACTATTAATAGCTTCTACAATAGCCTCTCTAAAATCAACTGAAAGTGTAACACCACTTTCAACAGCATTCATGCTATAGCCGCTGATATATGCTACTTCACTACCATCAGCCGCTGTAACAATAGCACCATTACCCTTCTCGTCAACTGTGAATCTCTCATCATCAGCTGCAAACATTGTCTCATCTGTTGCAAGAGCCTTAATAAGATTTACATTGAATGTACCTGAAAGCTTCTTAGATGAATCAACTGGTGTAACCTGAAGCTTTGCTGCAACAGCAAGTGTTTCTGCCCCACCTACTTCTTTAATTTCAAATGAATTGTCATCAAGCTGAGTAAGAGAAAACTGTGAACCATCTCTTGTCTCAACAACATCCTGCTTCTTGGTAAGAGCAAGAATAAGCTTTGCACCAATATCTGAAGGAAGCTCTACACCATCAGCTGCAAAAACCTGGTAATCAGTGATAAGAGTTGCACCAGCATAGTCCTTCTTCATTTCCTCAGTAGTATAGAATACCTGACTCTGAGAATATGGAATAATAACTCCGCCTAAGAAAGCGAATAAAAACATACAAACAATAATTACAAGACCTGCAATAGCAAGCTTATTTCTAAAGAAACGCTTTGCTACCATCATTCCAGGAGAAAGTACCTGGACACGGTTAGCATCATCTAAAGCAAGCTCTTCTTCTTTTTCAATATTTCTTACGTCTGCCACGATATCTCTCCTTTTAATTTACTCTAACTCTAGGATCTACTACAGCATAAAGAATATCTGCAATAAGATTTCCTAAAAGAATTAATACTGCAAAGAACAGCATATAGAACATTACAAATGGAATATCACCCTGGATAATGCACTGATATGAAGTATATCCAATTCCTGGAATCTGGAACAAAGTCTCTGTAATAAGAGCACCACCAAAAAGTCCTGGAAGTGATGAACCAAGCAATGTAACGATTGGAATCAATATATTTCTGAATGCATGATAGTTAACTACTCTCTTTTCAGAAAGACCCTTAGCTCTAGCAGTACGGATATAATCGGCACTAAGAACCTCAAGCATGTTAGTACGTGTGTAACGCATTAAGTAACCAACAGATACAATAGTAAGAGTAATTACAGGAAGTACCATGTGGTATGCCATATCAAAAATCTTACCAGCAGTAGACAGGTTCATAAAATCACGACCTACAATACCATATAAATCAAAAATTCCAAGCTTAACTGAGAAAATGTATTTCAAAATTGTAGCAAAGAAGAAGCTAGGTAATGAAATACCGATAAGTGCAAATACGACTACAGAATAATCTACTGCACTATACTGCTTTCTTGCAGCAACAACACCAAGAGGAATAGCGATAACAATTTCAAGAATAAATGAAGCTAAACCTAAGGCAAATGAATACCAAATAACACTTGAGAACTTCTCAAGTACCGGCATATTAAAGTACCAGCTGTCGCCGAAATCAAAGCGGATAGCCTTAGCCAACCATTTAAAGTAGCCAGGTACGATGCCAACGTCCAAGCCATATGCAGCATTGAGCTGATCAATCCATTCCTGATAGCTCTTTGCACCAGGTTTCTGTGATAGCTGCATTGCTTTCTGTTCTACGAATGAAGTAGGCATTGCACGCATGATGCAATAGATAATCATAGAAACAAAAAACAATATTACTATCGATAATAATAGTCTTTTGATTACAAATTTTTTCATTATTGTAATTCCTTTCTTTATTTTTAGACCCCAATAAAGGTATTTTATGATAGGACAAAAAAACGTTTATTCAAACGTCTACAAACTTTCCAAAACCCCATCCCATCATAAAATACCTTTATCATAAAAATGTCTTCTTGGGGCCTAAGCCCCAAGAAGCAACTTAATCAATATCTAGTATTGATAATTATCTCATCTGAATATCTGTAAGAGCATCAAACCAATCATAGAAAGGTGTTGCATCCTTTACTATTGTATCTGTGTTAACACGCTGTGTTGAGTATGTTACACAATTCTGTCTCTGATAAATAGGAATCTCAACAGCGTAATCTACGATAAAGTCAAGACACTCCTTGTAAGTAGCCTTTCTGTATGCCTGGTCTGCTGATGCTCTAGCATCCTCAATAAGCTGATCAAGCTCGTCAGAATAAATAGCATACTGGTAAGCGCTACCACCTTCGCTGTGGTATACCTGATACATATCAGGATCAGCTGTAGCACCCCAAGCTGCACACCAGATTTCAGCCTTCTGAGCTGAAAGTGTATCCCAAAGTACTGAAGAATCTGAAAGGTCGTTGATTGTAAGCTCAAAACCAATCTTAGCAAAAGCTTCTGAAGCTGCTGTAAGGATACCAAATGATGGATGGTCACCAGAACCGCCACCTGGAATCATAGCTTCGTAAGAAAGCTTAGCACCAGCTGGAGCAGCTGTAAGCTTACCATCTTCTACAGTAAAGCCTGCTGCCTCGAAGTAACCAAGAGCTGCCTGAAGAGCTGCTTCGTACTTCTCATCATCACTCATGCCCTCTGTATAGATTTCATTTCCATCAACATCCTTAGAGAATGCGATTTCATAATCTGCATCAGACTTCTGAGGAGCTGCCCATGAAGAATTTGAGATTGGGTAGTTAATAACCTCTGCTGCCTCTCCATAGTATGAATCAATAACTACATCACGGTATGCTGCAATAACTGTTGCAATAGCCTTACGTAAATCCTTTGACTGCTCACTTGATGGGTCATTACCAACCTTTACGTTAAGTGAGCACATACCAATGTAACCATAACCAAGATAATCTGTAAGCTGAGTTGTGATTGTATCACCAACTAAATCATTCTCAGAGTTTTCAGAAGAAATCTGCTCTGATGTTGCCTTAGAGAATGAAGGCTCTGCGATATCAGCTGTACCCTGAACAATAGCAGGTACCTTATCAGCTTCCTGTGTCTCCTTAAACTGAATCTCAGATACGCCAGGAGCACCAAGGTAGTAGTTTTCATTTGCCTCTAAGTAAGCAACCTTGTTTGAGTATTCCTTAAATGTGAAAGGACCAGCACCAAGTGGCTGTGTTGTCTTTTCTCTGATTAATGAAAGATCATTCTTAGGGAAACCAAACTTGTTGTTATCAAAATCGTACTGAGCCTTGTCACCATAGTAGTGCATTGGAGCAATTGGAAGTGCAAGCTTCTCGATTGCTGGAGCTGAGAACTCAGTAAGTGTAAGTGTCATTGAGTAATCGCCAGTCTTAACAATACCAGAAATGTGATCTGCAGACTCACCTGTCTCTACACCAGTTGTAGACATTGCAAGAACATCTGCTGGGAATGAATCAGCGATTGTTACATTAGCAGCTTCCTTATCCATAGCTGAGAAGTTCCATCCGTACTGCTCACCAATTGCCATGAAGAAGTCTTCTGTAGTAGCACCATCAGGAAGTTCAAATCCCCAACCAGCAGCAGCTGTCTTAACATCATCCTTATCAGCAGCTGCACCAGCTTCTACCATATAATCTACGATAGACTGTGTAAATGCTGCACCTTCATTAGCGCATGCATCCCAGAAGGCCTTCTGCTGGTCTTCTGTCCAGTTAGTAAAGTCTGTATTGTCTTTACCAGCAGCAGCGATAAGTGATGAAAGTGTTGAAACACCGCTTCTATATTCTTCCATACCCTCTACAGGAAGTGAAGCGAATGTACCAGGTCCATCATAAGTTGGATCTGCCTGTACATACATACTGAAAATTAAGTCATCAATAGTAAGTGGCTCACCATCTGAGAACTTAATATCATCTCTAAGTGTAATATCATAAGTAACTGTTCCATCTTCATTCTCTGTAATGTCAATCTTTGATGGTGTGTAATAAGTGTACTCTGTACCATTATACTCTTCTTTGTAACCGTCAATACCATCAAGAATGTACTGTCCAGCTCTTGTAGTTCTTGTTAATGTGATATTAACAAGCTTCTCCTCGATGTACATATCTGGATGAGATTCAGCAAAAAATGGGCTGAATTTCTGGCTCATTGCGTCCCAAGCAATAACAAGTGGAGTGTCTGAGCCTTTTGAATCTCCACCCTTTGAAGCGCTGTCGCCGCCCTTTGAACCACAGCCTACCATTGAAAGTGCCATAGCAGCTGCAAGAACAAGGGAAACTACTCTTTTCTTCTTCATAAGTAATCCTCCTGAATTATATTTATCTACATCTCTATCTGAGAATGCAAACCCCTTTAAATAAAACACAACATAAAAAAGCATTATTATTCATAAAAAATGCTTCTCCTGTAAAAACAGTATTAAGAAAAGAAACTAACGGAATAATGTTGAACAAAAGAAATGAATCTTAATACATTAAGATTATCATTTGCTAGCATCAAAAATTTCTCCCTTAAAAACAACTGTACACCCCTGACAGACATTATAGGTACTAAATCCCATATACTCTATAAAGTATGCTTATTATATAAAAAATATAATCAACAATCAACTTTTGCATATTTATGCGTTTTAACCACATATTTAATCAAAAATACTGAAAAACAGCGAATTTATAGGATGTTTTATTCATTTAAACGCCTATCACTTTAAAGCAGTGGTGTATTGTACTGTCAAAAAAACAATCTATATTTAATTATATTTAAAAACCTTTAAAAATAAAGAAAAAAGGAGCCTGATAAAAATCAGACTCCTTTGTCTTTAATCTACATCAATTATATCAACAATAACTTTCTTGTCAATCTTTGAAGCTGCAGCCTTAACAACAGCACGGATAGCCTTGGCAATTCTGCCCTGCTTTCCAATAACCTTACCCATATCAGATGGCGCAACGCGAAGCTCTACAACAATAGACTTAGCGTCTTCCTTCTCAGATACTACAACTTCATCAGGATTGTCTACAAGTGACTTCGCAATTACTTCAACTAATTCTTTCATCACTATTATCCTTTTCCTTTCGAGTTATCTTACTGAACGCCTGCCTGCTTGAAAAGTCTTGCAACTGTCTCTGTTGGCTTTGCACCATTTGAGATCCACTTCTTTGCTGCCTCAGCATCAACTGTAACTGCTGCTGGCTCCTGGTTAGGATCGTATGTACCGATCTCATCGATGTTTCTACCATCACGAGGTGCTCTTGCATCTGCTACTACGATTCTGTAGATTGGTCTCTTCTTCTGACCCATTCTCTTTAATCTAATCTTTACTGCCATTTTAATTTCCTCCTAATAAATAATACTTTAAATGGTCTTGTTAAAATGGGAAACGCATACCACGTCTGCCTTTACCCATCATATTTGGCATCTGCTTCATCATCTTCTTCGATTGCTCGAACTGTTTAACAAAGCGGTTTACCTCTGCTATATCTAAACCAGCTCCAGCAGCAATTCTGTGCTTTCTGCTAGGATTTAGTAATTTAGGATTCTCGCGCTCGGCTGGTGTCATCGAAAGGATGATTGCCTCAATATGCGCAAGCTTCTTATCATCTACAGCGCCTTCAATCTGAGCCATCTGGCTAGAATTAATACCTGGCATCATACCAAGGATTGATGACAAGCCACCAAGCTTTTTCATCTGCTCCATAGATGTAAGATAATCATTGAAATCAAATGAAGCCTTCTTTACCTTCTTAGATAACTGAATAGCTGCATCCTTATCAATCTCCGCCTCAGCCTTTTCAATAAGAGAAAGTACATCTCCCATTCCAAGGATTCGGCTTGCCATTCTATCTGGATGGAACTGCTCTAAATCAGAAAGCTTTTCACCCATACCAGCATAAAGAATAGGCTTACCTGTAACAGCCTTAATAGAAAGGGCTGCACCGCCTCTGGTGTCACCATCAAGCTTAGTAACGATAACACCGTCAATGCCAATCTTTTCATCAAATGTAGATGAAACATTAACAGCATCCTGACCTGTCATGGCATCAACTACCAGGATGGTATTGAGGATATTAATATTCTTCTTGATAGATGCAAGCTCATCCATCATATCCTCATCTATATGAAGACGACCAGCTGTATCGAAAATAACTACATCAAAGCCGTTCTTCTTAGCATAATCCATAGCTTCCTTAGCTATCTTAACTGGCTTTTCCTTATCACCTAAGGAGAAAACCTCAACCTCTTGCTTTTTACCGTTAATCTGCAACTGCTCTATAGCGGCAGGACGATAAATATCACAAGCTACTAAAAGTGGTTTCTTACCACGCTTCTTAACCTTACCGGCAAGCTTTGCAGTGGTGGTAGTTTTACCGGCACCCTGAAGACCAACCATCATAATAGTGGTAATCTCTCCACCTGTACCATAGGTAATATCTGTAACCTCAGAACCCATAAGATTAACGAGCTCTTCGTTAACAATCTTAATAACCATCTGCCCAGGATTAAGACCATTCATTACATCAGAACCTAAGGCCTTTTCTGTGACAGTGTTTGTAAACTGTTTTACAACTTTGAAATTAACATCAGCCTCAAGTAAAGCCATCTTAACTTCCTTAAGAGCTGTCTTAACATCAGACTCGGTAAGCCTGCCCTTGCTCTTAAGATTCTTGAAAACCCCTTGAAGCTTCTCTGAAAGAGAATCAAATGCCATATATTATAATTCCTCTAGTATTAATTTGGATATATCTGCAATCTCTGATAAAGTGGCTGCATCAGCACTGCCTGCTGTTAATTCATTGATGCGAAGTACATCCGCTCTGATATTCATAAATTTCTCAACAAGGTGAAGCCTGTTCTCATAATCGGATAAAAGCTTATCACACCTTTTTAATATATCGTGGACCGCCTGTCTGGAAATAGAAAGTGTATCAGCTATCTCTGACAAGGATAAATCCTCATTAATGCTCATTTCATATACACTACGCTGATGCTCAGTAAGAAGCTCACCATAGAAATCATATAGATAACCTGATTTAATCTTATCTTCCATTACGCTCCTCTCAGACCCTATATAATATACTATAATAAAAAATGGGTGTCAAGCATTTTTGCTTGACACCTTACCCTCATCCGCCCCTTCGGGGCACCTTCCCCCAATAGGGGGAAGGCTATTATAATGAAGTTCTTACTATTTTAGGGCGATAGCCTTCTTTATCTAAGGCCTTAAAGATTTGCTCCTTGTGCTCTGTGCCAAAAGCTTCAAGTGTGATGCGAAGCTCAACAGCTGCAGATCTATTGGTTGTAACAAACTGGTTATGCTCCAGCTTAACTACATTACCCTGATTATCAGCAATAACCTGAGAAACCTTAGCAAGCATGCCCGGCTTATCAGGAAGAAGTACAGATACCGTAAAGATTCTGTCACGGAAAATAAGTCCCTGTTGTACCACAGATGACATGGTAATAACATCCATGTTACCACCTGAAAGAACAGATACAACCCGCTTATCCTTAAATCCTAAATGGTTAAGAGCCGCAACTGTAAGAAGTCCTGAATTCTCAACAACCATCTTATGATTTTCTACCATATCAAGGAATGCAACGATAAGTTCATCATCATCAACAGTGATAATCTCATCTATATTTTCCTGCAAGTAAGGGAAAATATTGCTTCCTGGTGTCTTAACTGCAGTACCATCAGCGATAGTATTAACAGTCTTAAGAGTAGTAACCTCTCCCTTATCAAATGAAGCCTTGAGAGATGCTGCACCGCTTGGCTCTACACCAATAACCTTTATCTTTGGATTAAGCAACTTGGCAAGTGTAGAAACACCTGTAGCAAGACCGCCGCCTCCGATTGGAACTAAAATATACTCAACAAGTGGAAGCTCCTTAAAGATTTCCATTGCAATTGTGCCCTGGCCTGTTGCAACAGCTAAATCATCAAATGGATGGATAAATGTATATCCATGCTCATCTGCAAGCTTGTATGCATATTCGCAAGCCTCATCATAAACATCTCCGTATAAAACAACATCAGCGCCATAGCTCTTTGTACGATTAACCTTAATAAGAGGTGTTGTAGTTGGCATAACAATGGTAGCCTTAACTCCATACTTGCTAGCTGCGTATGCAACACCCTGGGCATGATTACCAGCAGAAGCTGTAATAAGTCCTTTAGCTCTTTCTTCTTCAGAAAGTGTGCTTATTTTGTAATAGGCACCTCTAAGCTTGTATGCACCAGTAAGCTGCATATTCTCTGGCTTAAGATAAACCATATTACCGCACTTCTCACTAAAATAATCGCTGTAAACCAGCTTTGTCTCATGTGTTACCTCTGTAACAATCTTTGAAGCCTCTTCAAACTTGTCTAATGTAAGCATTTTTAGTCTCCCTTTCTTCTAGTCTTAGCCTTCAGCGTAGAATAAAGCGTCTACAAATTCATCTGCGTTGAATTTCTCTAAGTCGTCTATTGTTTCTCCTACACCAATATATTTTACTGGCAATTTTAACTCAGATTGTATTGCAATTGCAATACCTCCTTTTGCAGTTCCATCTAATTTTGTTAAAACTATACCAGAAATATCCGTTACATCGGAAAATTCTTTAGCTTGAACTAGAGCATTTTGACCTGTAGTACCGTCTAAAACGATAAGTGTCTCTCTGTATGCCTCTGGGAATTCTTTTGTAATTGTATTATTTATCTTAGAAAGCTCGTTCATAAGATTCTTTTTATTGTGAAGACGTCCTGCTGTATCAACAAGCAAAACATCAATACCTCTTGCCTTTGCAGCATGAACAGCATCATAGACTACAGCAGCTGGGTCTGAGCCCTCTGGACCGCCGACAAAATCTACTGAAGCCCTATTCGCCCATTCCTTAAGCTGATCTGAAGCTGCTGCTCTAAAGGTATCAGCCCCTGCCACCATAACCTTCTTGCCATTTGCCTTAAGCTTTCCAGCAAGCTTTCCTATAGTGGTGGTCTTTCCAACGCCATTAACGCCTATTACAAGAACAACAGAAGTCTTATTTTCAAACTCGAATGCAGCTTCTCCTAAAGACATCTGCTCCTTAATCTCGTTTATAAGGAATTCCTTACATTCAGAAGGCTCCTTAATATGCTCCTTTTTAACAGCATCTCTTAAATCATCAAGGATTGTCTCTGTTGTTCTAACACCAATATCTCCCATAATAAGAACTTCTTCCAATTCTTCATAGAAATCCTCATCGATATTGGTAAATCCATTGAAAATATAATCCATGGATTTAATAAAATTATCTCTTGTCTTGGTCAGCCCCTTTATAAGACGCTGCCAAAAGCTAATCTTTTCTGCCATATTGCCTCCAGACGATTAATCATCCAACTGTGCCTCAATAAGATTCACAGATACAAGAGCTGATACACCCTTTTCCTGCATTGTGATACCAAAAAGTCTATCAGCAGCATTCATAGTACCACGTCTATGAGTAATAACAATAAACTGTGTATTCTTTGTAAGCTTGTGCAAGTATCCAGCAAATCTATCTACGTTTGCATCATCAAGAGCCGCCTCAATCTCATCAAGAAGACAGAATGGTGATGGCTTAAGATTTTGGATTGCAAAAAGTAGTGCAATTGCTGTAAGTGATTTCTCACCACCTGACATCTGCATCATATTGATAAGCTTCTTTCCTGGTGGCTGAGCGTTGATGATAATACCTGTTTCAAGAATATCTTCCTCATCAACTAAGGCAAGTGAACCATGTCCGCCGCCAAAGAGCTCCTTAAATGCTTTATCGAATTCACGTTGAATATCCTTAAAGCCTTCTGTAAACTGCTTGCGCATTCCCTCATCAAGCTCATCGATAATTCTGATAAGAGAAGCCTCTGCCTCAACCAAATCATCATGCTGTCCCTTAAGGAAGTTGTATCTTTCAGAAAGCTCCTTAAACTCTTCAATAGCGTTAACATTAACGTTACCCATTGAACGAATTGCATTTTTGATTTTGTTAGCATCTTTCTTCATCTGATCCAAATCATTATATTCAGGATCCTTTAACTCCTCTGCTGAATGATATGTAAGTTCGTACTCATTCCACATGTAGTTATTCTGGCTAGAAATAGCATCAGCAATCTTTTCATGCTGTGAATCCAAACGATATATTTCCTTGTCAAGCTCAGAAATTCTATCTGAAATCTCCTGTCTTTGTTCAAAGAAATTCTTATGAGAGCTATTAAGCTCTTCTCTTTTTGCTGTTGTCTCTTTGATTTCTTCCTCAAGCTGTCCAAAGGAATCATCTGATGCAGCAATTGTAGCTTTAATCTCTTCGATTCTTTGCTTTTTGCTTTCAGTCTCTTCTTTGGTAGACTTGGCATTTTCCTTAATAGATGAAATATCATTATCGCACTTTTCGATTTCTGCAAGTACACGGTCTAAGTTCTGCTGAACGAATTCTACCTTCTGTCTTGCATTGGCCTCTTCAATCTGAACCTCTGACATAGTTCTGTTTACAGAGGTCTCCATATAGGTCTTTTCATCTACTTCATCAGAAAGCTTTTGAATCTCAGCCTTAAGCTCTGCCTCTTTATTCTCTGATTCCTGCTTCTCGAACTCAATTTCCTTTTTACCAGATGCGATTTCTGTAAGCTGTGACTCAAGCTCTTCGCTTTCCCTTGAAAGTCCTTCGTAAGCTGTTAGGCTTTCCTTCTTCTGTTCATTTGCTCTATCAAGGCCAAGCTTTGCAGTGTTAAGTGCAATAGCTGCCTCGTTTAACTTAGTAGTATTTTCTTCCTTATCAGATTCAAGCAATGCTGCAGCAGTTTCGATTTCACCAGCGCGAACCTTAAGCTCATCCATCTCCTTAGAAATTACATCCAACTTATTCTCAAGCTCTTCAATTTCTCTATTTCTTCCAAGAAGATTTGACTTATTCTTGAAGTGACCACCAGTCATAGAACCACCTGGTGCCAAATATTCGCCATCTACTGTAACAATATGAATGCTGTAATTGTTCTTCTTAGCAAGGGCAATTGCCGAATCAATATGGTCTGTAACAACTACTCTTCCAAGTAAGTAAGCAACAACACCGTCAAACTTGCTGTCGCAACTAACAAGCTCTGAGGCAAGACCAAGAACACCCTTTTCTTTAAGAACCTCAGTCTTTTTGAAATTACCCCTTCCATCTACAGATGTCAGTGGAAGGAATGTGGCACGGCCAAGCTTATTTTCCTTAAGGAACGAAATAAGCTTCTTAGCGCTTGCTTCATCTGAGGTAACGATGTTTTGTATATTACCACCTAAAGCTGTTTCGATGGCCATTTCGTATTTCTTCTCTACATGAATAAGGTCAGAAACAACACCTTCGATACCATCGATTTTGCCCTTTTGCTCCATGATTTTACGAGTAGAGTTACCGTAACCTTCATAGCGCTCTGCAATATTCTTTACAGACTCAAGTCTTGTCTGTACTCTGGCAAATTCATCCTTCTTGGCTTGAAGCTTTTCTGTATTTTCCTTGCCTTTATTCTTCCATTCAACAGCCTTAGCTGAAAATTCCTTATCCTTTTCCTGTAAGCTAATTAATAAATCCTGAGCATTCTTAAATTCTTCCTCAGCAAGAGAAACGGCAACATCTAAATCCTCTTCTCTTGTTTTACGCTCAAGCAGTCTCTGGTTAAGCTTAGCCTTACGGATATTAGTCTGTTCAAGCATTGTCTCAAGACGCTGCTCCTTAGACTTGATAGAAGCTCTATTATTAAGAAGCTCCATAATTGCCTTGTTATCAGCTTCAATCTTTTCGTTGTTTGTGGTAATTGCAGTCTGTAATTCACTGTAGTTATTCTTAACAGCTGTGAGACGCTCAACAGCTTCCTCTAAGGTCTTATCAAGCTCTTCCTTTTCTTTCTTAAAATCAACAAGCTGTGATTCCTTAGAAGCCTTCTCTGCCTCAATCTCAGCCACACGCGCAGCCAAGCTTTCATCAGTAGCATTAGCTGAACGAATCTGCTCTTCTAAAAGAAGTATTTCATTTTCAAGCTTACCCTTTAGCAAGGTCGAATCAGATTGATTCTTCTTTAAGGTTTCAATCTGCTCATCTAAATCTGCAATCTGTTGCTCCAAAGAATCGTACTTGTTACGGATTTCTTCCTGAGCCACCTTGCTTTCTTCCATATGCTCTTTAGCAAGAGTGGAATTCTTATCCACCTCATTTAAAGCAGCTGTAAGTCTATCTACCTCTAACATAAAGGAATTAACATCAATTCTCTTTAATTCCTCTTTGTATTTTAAATATTGTTTTGCATCCTCTGACTGCTTCTCCAAAGGCCCAATTCTTCGTTCCTGCTCAGATAAAATATCATTTACACGAACAAGATTTTCTCTTTCGCTTTCAAGCTTCTTAACTGATGCAGCCTTACGCTTTTTATACTTTACAATACCAACAGCCTCATCAAAAAGCTCACGTCTATCCTCTGGTTTACCAGATAAGATTTTTTCAATCTGACCCTGTCCGATAATAGAATATCCTTCTTTACCTACACCAGTATCGTAGAAAAGCTCAGAAACATCCTTTAATCTACAAGGTGTTCCATTTAAAAGATATTCACTTTCGCCCGAACGATAAACGCGACGTGCGATAGTTACCTCTTCATAATCTACTGGAAGCACATGGTCCGAATTGTCCATTGTAAGTGCTACATAAGCATAAGAAAGCGGCTTTCTGGCTTCTGTTCCCGCAAAGATAATATCCTGCATGGAAGAACCACGAAGCTGCTTAGCTGATTGTTCTCCAAGAACCCATCTAACGGCGTCGGCAACATTACTCTTACCTGAACCATTAGGACCTACGATGCCTGTAATTCCATTATGGAATTCAAACTTCATCTTATGAGCAAAAGACTTAAATCCATATATTTCAATACTCTTTAGATACATTATTCACTCCTGTAGTCCGCCTGAAAAATAGTCTTACTCTCGCTTGTTACGCAAACAATAATTAATCCTCTTACAGTCACTGGATGTTCCTTTCAGAGGATAAATCATTGTCTGCTACAAGCTATTTGTACGTATCTATTCAGGCTCATTTAAATTTTTCATAAACCAATATTCCCTGATTAATATTCTAGACAATAATATTGAACTATATTATATTAATCGATTCCTCTTTGTGTAAACGAAGAAGGCCCTCGTAGGCGGCTTCTTGCTCGGCAGCCTTTTTGGTGCGGCCAATTCCGGTACCAAGGACTTTGGAGCCTACAACGGCTTCTACTTTAAATTCCTTAGCGTGATCTGGACCTGATTCTGAAAGCAGGTTATATGTAAGAGGCTCTTTATAATTTGCCTGGACAACCTCCTGCAATCTAGTCTTACTATCATGGAACAACTGCTTATGTTCAATATCATTTAATACAAACCTATGAATATATTTAGATGCAGGCTCCATACCTCCATCTAAGAAAATAGCTCCGATTGTAGCTTCAAAGGCGTCTGAAAGAATGGATTTTCTCTCACGACCTCCAGTCATATCCTCGCCTTTAGAAAGGAGAACAAAATCTCCAAGATTAATCTCCTTACAGATGAAAGCAAGTGTAGGCTCGCAGACAATGCTGGCTCTAAGCCTAGAAAGCTTACCTTCGTTTAAATCAGTATAATTTAGATACAAAAACTCACTAGATACTATCTCAAGCACTGCGTCACCTAAAAACTCTAATCGCTCGTTATCGCTAAGCTTTGGCATGTGTTGCTCGTTAGCATAAGAGCTGTGGGTTAAGGCCTGCTTTAATAAGCTTTCGTCTCTAAACTCATAACCGATAATCCTTTGAAATTCTTTTAAATCCTTATTCAATATCTTACCTCCTGAGTTTAAAGAAAGCACCCAGTGAAAAGCTGGATGCTTTCAGCAATTCAATTAATTACCTGCAACAGTCTTCTTGATAAGCTCAACTGCATCACCAACAGTTGAAAGCTTTTCAGCAGCATCAGTATCAACTTCGATGTTAAGCTTCTCCTCAACACCCATGATAATCTGGAAAACATCAAGTGAATCTGCTCCAAGGTCATCTACGAAAGTTGTATCAGCTGTAATCTCAGCAGCATCAACATTTAATACCTCAGCAATAATCTCTTTTAATAAATCGAATTCCATATCTTAATCCTCCTTTTTGGTTTCTATAACAATGTTATCTCTGATAAGCTCGTTAATCTTTTGCTCTTTAAAGGTTACGCACTGGAAAATGGTGTTCTTAACCTCTCCAGCCTTGGCGCTACCATGAGTCTTAACAACAAGACCTTTAAGACCAAGTAAAGGAGCTCCGCCATATTCGCTAGCGTCAAATGCCTTAAGTGTGCTCTTAAGAGCTGGAAGAGCAAGCGCCGCACCAATTTTAGATCTAAGAGTACTCATAAGACCGCCCTTAATAACAGAGACAAGTGTGCTTGCTAAGCCTTCATATAATTTTAAAATAACATTACCAACAAATCCATCGCAAATGATAACATCTGCATCACCATTTGGAATATTTCTAGCCTCAATGCTACCGACAAAGTTAATATCCTTGCATTCCTTTAATAGAGGCATTGTTTCTTTAACAAGAGCATTGCCCTTTTCTTCCTCTGCCCCAACATTAACGATAGCAACCTTTGGATTCTTAATTCCAACAACCTTTTCCATGTAAATGCTGCCCATCTTAGCAAACTGAACTAAGTGGCTAGGTCTGCAATCTACATTAGCACCAGAATCTGCTAAAAAAGCAACTCCTGTCTTAACTGGGAAAAGTGTACCAAATGGAGCACGCTCTATTCCTCTGATGCGGCCTACTATACCAAGACCGCCTGTTAAAAGAGCACCAGAATTGCCAGCGGATACGAATGCATCAGCCACACCATCCTTAACCAAATGAAGGCCAACTACCATCGAAGAATCCTTCTTACGCTTAATAGCAGCAACAGGATGTTCTGCTGTCTCAATAACCTCTGTAGCATTCTTTATTTCTATCTGGTCACTAGGATATGTGTGCTTGGCAAGCTCTTCCTTAACAACATCCTCCTGACCTACTAAAATGACCTTAATATCCTTGTTTAGATTTACTGCATCTACAGCACCTTTAACCATCTCTGAAGGTGCATTATCACCGCCCATAGCATCAAGGGCCACAATTGTTAATTCACTCATATGAAATCCTTTCCATGCAACTTATAAAAGTATATATGATATATGAAAATATTTCAAATAAAAAACCTCTCGGCAGAACCGAGAGGCTTTAAAATTAATCAACTGCGATGATTTCTTTTTTGTTGTATGATCCACAGTTCTTGCAAACTCTATGTGGAACCATAAGCTCGCCGCACTTGCTGCACTTAACAAGAGTAGGATTGCTCATCTTCCAGTTTGCTCTTCTTTTATCTCTTCTTCCCTTAGAAGATTTGTTCTTTGGACAAATAGACATGCTATTTCACCTCCTTAAAGCTATTAAAGACATCTAAAAATTGTGCCATTCTAGGATCTAAAACTGTATCATCACAACCACAAGGCTCGATGTTACGATTCTTACCGCAAACTGGGCAAATACCTTTGCAGTCATCCTGGCACAATATCTTTGCCGGGAAATTCACTAAGATCTCGTTTAAAATGAGTTCATCTATATCTATTTCTTCGCCATCTACGAAAGAATATGGTCCGATATCATCATCTGTAACAACCTGTCCCTCAGAAACCTCAACAGTCTCATCAGCTGAAACAGGAACTTCAAATGTAACATCTCCTAAGCATCTATCACACTGACCTAAGATAGAACATTTAGTATCAAAAGTGATGTGAAGCTTACCTGAACCAATCATAGATAAAACTACATCAAATGGCTCTATGTGATTGATAGAAAAATCACTGCCAAGATAAGAAAAATCACATATATCAACTGCTCCAGTGAACTTCTTACTCTGATCAGGTAATGAAGTAATATCCTTAATAGAAATCTTCATAAATATCTCCTATCCACACTTGGTCAATTATACTAAGCTTTATATTCGTTGTCAAACCTTTTTTCAAAATTTACACACAATTAATGTGATTTATTTTCCAGAAACGATTGCAGCTGTATCTCTTGCAATCATAACCTCTTCGTTTGTAGGAATAACAAATACCTTAACCTTTGAAGAATCAGAAGAAATAAGCTTATCCTCGCTTGGACCTTCGTTACGAGAACTATCAAGCTCAACACCCATAAATCCAAGGTGATCACATACAGCCTGACGAAGACCTGCATTGTTCTCTCCAAGACCTGCTGTGAAGCAAATCATATCAACACCGTTCATTGCTGCAGCATATGCACCAACATACTTAGCAATACGATAAGCAATCATATCCATAGCAAGCTTTGCTCTCTCGTTACCCTCTGCAGAAGCTGCAATAAGGTCACGGAAATCTGAAGAAATTCCAGAAACACCAAGCGCACCTGATTCCTTATTAAGGACATTCATAACACCTGCAAAATCAAGGCCTTCCTTCTTAGCCATATACTCAACAGCTGAAGGATCAATATCACCTGAACGTGTCCCCATTACAAGACCCTCAAGTGGAGAAAGACCCATTGAAGTATCTACTGACTTACCATTAAGTACTGCACAGCAGCTAGCGCCGTTACCAATGTGGCAAACGATAATCTTTGAATTGTTAATATCTGCATTAGCAAACTCACATACTCTCTTTGAAACATAGCTGTGGCTTGTTCCATGGAAGCCGTAACGACGAACGCCGTACTTCTCATAGTACTTGTAAGGAACTGCATACATGTAAGCTTCCTTAGGCATTGTCTGATGGAAAGCTGTATCAAATACACCAACCTGTGGCTTACCTGGCATAAGCTCACGACAAGCATTAATACCAATGATGTTAGCTGGGTTATGAAGAGGAGCAAGATCGTTACACTCTTCTACAACCTTAATCATCTCATCTGTGATAAGTGCTGACTCAGCAAACTTCTCGCCACCGTGTACGACTCTGTGACCTACAGCATCGATTTCCTCTAATGATGAAATAGCGCCTGTCTTGTCGTTTGTAATAGCGTTAATTACAGCTGCAACTGCCTCTTTATGTGTAGGCATTGGAATCTCTGTAGTCTCTTTGTCAAGACCAGCCTTCTGATATACGATACGTCCGTCGATACCGATTCTTTCGCAAAGGCCCTTGCAAAGTACCTGCTCGCTCTCAGAATCAATAACCTGATACTTAAGAGATGAGCTACCACAGTTAATAACTAAAATCTTCATAATAGAATAGTCCTTTCTTATCTATATTTTTCTTTCTTTAATATAATTTTTATACAACTCTAATATTATAACACTTAAAAATGTCTTCTCAACATAATTTTATTGTATAATAGCCCTATAAAAGTTTTTTCGGAGGAACAAAAATTGGTAGTTGGAATTGTTGCTGAATACAACCCTTTTCATAATGGCCATAAACTACAAATAGATTATGCAAAAAATGTACTTAAAGCTGATGCAGTTGTTGTCGCTATGTCAGGTTCTTTCACTCAAAGAGGTGAAATTGCATGCTTTGATAAACACACAAGAGCTCATGCAGCCCTTGTTTCAGGTGCAGATATAGTTTTTGAAATCCCAACTATATTTGCTACTTCTTCAGCAAGAGAATTCGCATCAGCCGGTATACAGCTATTATCAAGCACTGGTATCGTTGACACTATATTATTTGGTGCAGAATGTGATGATGTTAAGCTTTTCAAAAGTTCTGCTTCTACTTTGATTAACCTGGAAAATTCAGGTGAATTAGATAATGAAATAAATGAGTCTATGTCATCAGGATTTAGCTTTGCCCTGTCCCGTTCAAAGGCCTTAGAACGCCATATACCAGCAGATATTATTTCTACCCCGAACAATATACTTGGACTAGAATATTGCCGATATATAGCAGGAAATAACCTTCCTATGGATATTGCAATAATTAAGCGCCAGGGAAATGATTATAAAGAAACTGAATTGACAGGTGATATAAGCTCAGCTTCTGCCATTAGAGCCCATTTAAATGAATCAAATTTAATAACAGCCGTACCAGATATCACTAAAGCTATTTATAATGAATCCATTCATATAAATAGTGATGATATATCATCACTGCTTCATTACAAATTACTTAGTGAAAAGGATTATGAAAAGTATTTAGATTGCTCTTTAGATTTAGCTGACAGAATCAGAAATAACTTAAAAGACTACGTAAGCTTTTCTCAGTTCTGTGATTTGCTAAAAACAAAGAATATTACCTACTCTAGAATCAGCAGAGTTTTATGTCATATATTACTAAATATTACTCAGCAAGATTTTGAGGAAGCTAAATCAAAAGGATATATTTCATATCTAAGAATGCTTGGATTTAGTAAAAAGGGATCTGAATATCTTGGTGGAATAAAAGAAAAGGGAAACTTGCCTTTGATAACTTCTCCTACAGAATTAATTGATAGTCATGATATTTTTGCTGCTGATATTTATAGGATTGTTAAGACTTCAAAAACAGGAAAAGCTATAGATAATGAATATACCAGGAAATTTAATTTGACTAATATTTAACAACTCATACACACCTTTACTTCAATTGGAAGGCAAAAAAAAAGCACTCGATAAACTCGAGTGCTTTTTAGCAGTTCCTAGCGGAATCGAACCGCTGTTTTCGCCGTGAGAGGGCGACGTCTTAACCGCTTGACCAAGGAACCAAATTTGTTTCTGTCGCTTGCGACGGTGTTTATATTACTATGGATTGAAGGATAAGTCAACAGGTTTTTGAAAATTTCTAAAAGAAATTTTTCAGGATAACTAATATCACTTTTTATGATGCAAAAAGCCTTCTATTCATACCCTCATCCGCCCCGAAGGGGCACCTTCCCCCTACTTAGGGGGAAGGCATTTATTAGTCTTCATATCCATTTGGATTGTTCTTCTGCCATCTCCATGAGTCAGCACACATTTCCTTAATTCCATACTCTGCTGTCCAGCCAAGCTCTTCCTTAGCCTTTGTAGCATCTGCATAGCATGTAGCAATATCACCAGGACGACGTGGCTTAATTGTATAAGGAATCTTAATACCGTTAGCCTCCTCAAAGTTCTTTACAATATCAAGTACAGAATAGCCTACACCTGTACCAAGGTTGTAAATCTTAAGACCAGCATTCTCCTCAATCTTCTTAAGAGCCTTTACGTGACCCTTAGCAAGATCTACAACGTGGATGTAATCACGTACACCTGTACCATCTGGAGTATCATAATCATTACCAAATACACCAAGCTCTGGGAGCTTACCAACAGCAACCTGTGTAATATAAGGCATAAGGTTGTTAGGGATTCCATTAGGGTTCTCTCCCATTGTTCCTGATGGATGTGCACCGATTGGGTTGAAATAACGAAGTAACACTACATTCCATTCGTTATCAGCCTTCTGCATGTCAGAAAGAATCTGCTCAAGCATTGACTTTGTCCAGCCATAAGGGTTTGTGCACTGTCCCTTAGGGCAATTCTCTGTAATAGGTATCTCAGCTGGATCACCATATACTGTAGCTGATGAAGAGAAAATAATATTCTTGCAATTATGCTTACGCATTACATCTACAAGTGTAAGTGTACCTGCAATATTATTCTCATAATATTCCCAAGGCTTTGCAACTGACTCACCAACTGCCTTGAGTCCTGCAAAATGAATACAAGAATCAAGCTCCTCCTTTTCAAATACCTCATTTAATCTATCTCTATCAAGGATATCTCCTTTATAGAACTTTACTGGCTTTCCAGTGATAGCTTCTACTCTCTCTAAAGATTTCTCTGAAGCATTGCTAAGATTATCATAAACAACTACATCATAGCCTGCCTGCTGAAGCTCTACACATGTATGGCTGCCGATAAAACCAGCGCCACCTGTAACTAATATAGCCATAGTTTTATTCCCTCCTTAAAACATTTTCAGTAAATAGATTAACAGATATCAACCTATATTAAAAGTCGAATTAAGCTAAATAATTGCTAAAAATAATCATGAATTACCCAAATTTTTGGAACTATGTATTAAATCTGTGTGTACATAAAAGGCAATAAAAAAACTCTTATCAGAAATAATCTGATAAGAGCATTTTCATCATGTTAAGATTAAGCTGCAACCTTAGACTTTGCAAGCTCTACAAGCTTAGCAAAACCTTCAGCATCGTTAACTGCCATCTCAGCAAGCATCTTTCTATTCATCTCAACACCTGCGAGCTTAAGACCGTACATGAACTTAGAGTATGAAAGTCCGTTGATACGAGCTGCTGCGTTGATACGAGCGATCCAAAGCTGTCTGAACTGTCTCTTTCTCTGCTTTCTACCAGCGTAAGCTGATGTAAGAGCACGCATAACTGACTGCTTTGCAACACGATACTGCTTGCTTCTAGCGCCTCTGTAACCCTTTGCTAACTTTAATGTTCTATTGTGCTTCTTTCTAGCGTTTAATCCGCCTTTAATTCTTGCCATTTTAAATTCCTCCTAACCAAAATCAATTACTGTACTAACAACATCTTAGATGTATGGAAGTACTTTCTTCATGTTCTTTACGTTTGTTGAATCAACGATAGCTGACTGACGAAGATTTCTCTTTCTCTTTGTAGTCTTCTTGGTTAAGATATGGCTCTTGTATGCCTTGTTTCTCTTAAGCTTTCCTGTTCCTGTTACCTTAAAGCGCTTTGCAGCTGCTCTTCTTGTCTTCATCTTTGGCATGATAAATTCCTCCTGTATTACGATTTCTTTTCTGTAAGCACCAGGCTCATACTACGGCCTTCAATCTTAGGTGCCTTTTCCACTACTGCAACATCTGCAAGAGCCTCAGCAAAATCATCTAAGATATGCTTAGATGACTGCATGTGAGCCATCTCACGTCCACGGAAACGAAGTGTAACCTTAACCTTGTCACCCTTTGAAATGAACTTCTTAGCTGCATTTACCTTTGTGTTCATATCATTAGCATCAATGTTTGGAGACATACGTATTTCCTTAACCTCAACAACATGCTGCTTTTTCTTGGCTTCCTTTTCCCTGCGAGCCTGCTCATAGCGGTATTTACCGTAATCTACAATCTTGCACACCGGTGGATTTGCCTTAGGTGAAATCTTAACTAAATCTAAACCTTCATCATCGGCAAGCTTCTGTGCCTCTCTTGCTGACATAATGCCAAGCTGTTCCCCATCTGAACCGATTACACGAACTTCTTTGTCGCGAATCTGCTCATTAATCATTAATTCGCTAATGGTACTACCTCCAAATAATAAAAAAATAGTGGATACAGAATATCCACCATAAATCATCACAAACAAGGTTTGTGTGAAATATAAACCCGAGTCACGAATATGTGCTAAGGTGAGAGTGGATACTCTACTTTGTTTTCACAACAGTGATAATTTAACACAAAACATTACCCTCGTCAACAGTTTTATGCTAATTAATAACAAATTTATGTATTACCTCTGCTATTGCCCCATGATTGTTGTCATTTTCTGTTACATAATCAGCAACAGCCTTAAGCTCTTCTCTTGCATTAGCAACAGCTACTCCAATACCTGCAGCCTCTACCATGCTTATATCATTTCTTTCATCACCAACAGTTATTACATCATCTATCGAAATACCTGTAAGGCCTGCAAGCTTTTTAACACCATCTCCCTTTCCTGTACCCTTTTTAATATATTCAAGGAATGCATAATGTGAGAAAAAGCTTTCAAAACGGTCACCATATACTGCCTCATGGTCATCTTTAAATGCCTGAAGATTTTCTGGATGATCATAATCAATAGCAATAAGCTTTGTAATATTTTTGCCCTTAAGGTCATCAACACTATTAAGATATACCAGCTGTTCACCTGAAAGCTTTTTATAGCTTTCAATAAACCAATTATCATTAAAGGTATAGATATGCTCGGCATCAAAGGTAACGCAGGTAAATCCTAAACGTAAGACCTCAGCGATAACCTCTCTTGCATCATCATTATTAAGATAATCACCAAACAATGCTTCATCACTGTCGAATTTTGTACCGATTATTCCCTGATGACCCAGAATGTATACATTATCTCTTTTAAATTCATCATAAACTGAAAGAATCTCTCTAAGAGCATGATTAGGTCTGCCGGTGTCAAATGCAAATACATGTCCTGCATCTAAAAGCTCGGTAATAGCCTCAAGATTCTCCTTTGAAATAGTCTTGTCATCATTAAAAAGTGTACCGTCCATATCAACGGCTAATAATTTCTTACTCATCACTAACCTCATTAGCCAGAATCGGGACAAAAGTCCTCTTTTTAAAGAAATCCTTCTCTGGCTCACTATGTTTTTTAGCCTCTCTGCAGAAGGTGTCCTGTGCACCAACACTCTTCTTGCCACGAAGCGGCTTTATTCTAACATAAGTAGAGTCATCTGTCATCTCATAGGCCTTTAAGGTGTCATTTAACTGAACATCAAGAATATGCTTTACCTTTTGTTTTAAGGTATCATCCTCAACAGGAAATATTATTTCCACACGTCTGTCTAAGTTACGTGGCATCCAGTCAGCAGAGCCCATATATATATCTTCCATTCCATTGTTATAGAAATAGAAGATTCTCGCATGCTCAAGATAAGTACCAACGATTGATGTAACATGAATGTTCTCACTAACACCTGCAATACCTGTCTTTAGGCAGCAAATTCCTCTGATAATAAGTTTAATCTTAACTCCAGCTTGGCTTGCCTCGTAAAGCTTTTCAATGATTTCTTTATCGCAAAGAGAATTCATCTTTGCTACAATAACAGCCTCTTTTCCTTCCTTGGCATGGCTAATCTCTCTATTGATTAGGCTCACAAATGTATTTCTTAGCCAAAGAGGTGCCACAACAAGCTTATTCCAGCTAGCTGGCTCAGAATAACCTGACAGCATATTAAATACAGCTGTTGCATCCTCACCATAGGTTTCATTACAGGTGAACATACCACAGTCAGTGTAAAGCTTTGCTGTAGAATCATTATAATTACCTGTTCCAAGATGTACGTATCTTCTGATTCCATCCTCTTCACGGCGGACAACAAGCGCAATTTTACAGTGAGTCTTTAATCCTACAAGTCCATATATTACGTGAACTCCAGCTTTTTCAAGCTTCTTTGCCCAGATAATATTGTTTTCCTCATCAAATCTAGCCTTAAGCTCAACAAGCACTGTAACCTGTTTACCGTTTTCCGCAGCATGGGCGAGGCTTGCAATGATTGGAGAATTACCGCTCACTCGATAAAGTGTCTGTTTTATAGCAAGCACCTGCGGATCAAATGCAGCCTGAGCTATAAAATCTACAACAGGGTCAAAGGTTTCATAAGGATGATGTAAGAGAATATCTCCCTTTTTGATTTCATCAAAAATCTTTTCACCTGGACGAAGACGCGGATTCTCCTGCGGCTTAAAGGAAGGCTGTTTAAGATTATCATGGCCTTCGATTCCATAAAGCTTCATTAGAAAGGTTAAATCAATAGGTCCTTTAATCTTATAAATATCTATTTCATTTACTCCTAAATTCTTCTTAAGAATAGAAAGAAGCTTTTTATTAATAGTGCCTTCCACCTCAAGCCTGATTACCTCTCCCCATTGACGAGATTTAATCTGCTTTTCTATCTCAAGGAGCAAATCCTCTGCTCCCTCTTCATCAATAGAAAAATCCGCATTACGCATTATACGATATGGAGAAGCCGCTACCACATTATAATTTAAAAACAGCTTGTCCATATTTCTTTCTATAATTTGCTCTAAAAGAATGAAGCAGTCATGATGCTTTTCATCAGATGGCAGTGCTACAAATCTAGGCAAAACAGATGGAACCTGAACTGTAGCAAATTCAACATCATCATTGCTTCTACCTGCTACGGTGCTGCCCTTTTTCTTTTCAATTAAGGCAGCAATATTTAAGGATTTATTTCTTATAAGAGGAAATGGTCTAGATGCATCAAAGGCCATTGGTGTTAGAACAGGATAAACCTGACTCATAAAAAACGAGTCGATATACTTTAGCTGCTCCTCATTTAAATCCTCGTATTTATCATAGATTATAATTCCATTTTCTTTAAGAATTGGATTAAGATGCTTTCCAAAAATATTGTACTGTAAATCTACAAGCTCTCTGGTCTTTTCATTGATGGCAATAAGCTGCTCTGTTGGTGTCATGCCTGCAATATCAGGCTTTGTGTACCCTGCATGCTCCATATCCTTCAAGGATGCCACCCTTACCATGAAAAACTCATCTAAGTTGGAGGATGTGATACTGACAAACTTTACTCTATCAAGTATAGGCAGTTCCTTTACCATAGCCTCATTAAGCACTCTAAGCTCAAACTTTAGCCAGCTTAGTTCTCTATTGTCATAATATTTTGCATCAGAAAGATTAATTTCGTTTTTCATATTCCCTCCTAAAGCTTGCCATTTTCCTTAAGAACAGGTTTTATTGAAAAAATATCCTCAAAATAATCTGCATTCTTTTTAAACAATCCTTTTTCAAGTGCCAGGGAGCTGTTAGCTTCAATAGAAATTACAAGCTCTCTATCCTTTACTCGCATTGAAACATTCTTAATCTTTTGCTTATGTGACCTATCTAAAGCATTTGCCACCTTTAGAATTGCAAGGAGCTTAAGAATCACAAGATATTCCTCCCTGGTAAACCTGTCAGAAAGATTCTCGTATGGCTCCACTGGCTTACGATTAAACTCTACAGTTGTGGCTATTAATTCTCGTTCCTTATGACTTAATCCTAGTATCTCTGATGACATTATGATTGTATAGGAACAGCTTGATGCTTCTGATAAAGATATATATTTACCACAATCATGCAAAATAGCAATGCATTGAATAAGAATTCTCTCACGCTTGCCCATACCATGATATTTTTTCATAGCATCAAAAATCTCTGATGAAAGCTTAAACAACGCCTTAAGATGAGGCTGATAGCTACCATATCTCTTTGCTATTGCCCATGCGGCAGAAATAATATCGTTTTCAAAATCGTGAGTAGCATTAAGCCACTTTTTGGCATAGCTATGGTTGTATGCCATCCCCTCTGAAACAGATACACCTGGAGCATATACGATAGATGGCTTTAAGGTCTCACCTAAAACCTTGTAAAGCATAACAACAGGTTCTATAAAGCCTTCATTGTCAATGTAAACGTCATTTTCAATTTCAAAATTCTTTATGTAATTCTTATTAATCTTATTTAAAAATTCAAGATAATCCTTTGTCTTAAGCTTTTTAGAAGAACCCCCAGATAGTCTTTCTGCAATTGAACTTATTTGCACCCCAAGAAGAATCATGTACTTTGGCTCTATGTCGTTTAAAAACATGGTTTTAAAAACCTCAAGCTCCTTGTACATCATTTCGTAGGTTTGCTCTAAGGAATTGCTAGAAGCGCTGGTAAGCTTTTTAAGATTTTCACTTATAGATACTGTACCAAGTCCAAGATGTTGGGTGGTTACAATTTTACCCTTTGAAAAAAGTGTAATCTGCAGTGACATTCCACCTACATCAATAATTACAGCAGATTCGCCTATAATTTCCTCGAACCCTTCCGTAGCAGCAACTGCCTGATAGCCTAAAAAACGTTGTTCGGAATTTGATAATACAGTGACCGAAAAGCCAGTGTGAACCTTAATCTGTTCTAGAACAATTAAAGAATTGCTTGCTAGCCTTATATTTGGCCCTGCAACAATAGAAAAACTATCGACCTTATATCCTTCCATAGTACGCTTCATGTCTGATAAAATGCGACAAAGCTTATTTACTGTTTCAGGTAAAATCTTCCCTACAGACAAAATATCCTTAATAATGTCTGAGGGAATCTTTAAGGTGTCAATTGTCTTAATCCCCCTTTGTTTTCCTATTTCAAAAATCTTCATTGTAGTCTCATAAGAGCCTATATAAATGCTTGCAAATAGCTTCATACCTTCCCCCAAATTTTAGTAGTTGCCTAATACTCTCACACTTACACATTCCTCTGAAAGGCCGATAAGTGCATTTCTGACAGCTTCATCATCTAAGTTGCCATCAATATCTATAAAGAATCTGTACTGCCAATTAACCCCCTTAATTGGTCTTGATTCTATTCTATTCATGTTGATTCCATTAAACATAAGGTTTGAAAGAATGCGATACAAACTTCCAGGCTCATGGTTAATTTCTAAGCACAGGCTGATTTTATTAGCACTTTTTCTGTAAGTCTTATTCTTTGAAACTATAATGAATCTAGTTTCGTTATTTTTGTCATCCTGAATGCTTTCTTCAAGGATGTCAAGATCATATAAAGAGGCGTTATATTTACTACCAATGGCTGCCTGAGATTTGTCACCATCATCCCTTATCTTCATAGCACTTACTGCAGTGTTACGAAGATTTTTAACATCCCACTCCATATGGTTTGTACGAATGTAACCCTCGCACTGAGATATAGCCTTAGGATGAGAATAAACTGTTTTGATATCGTCAATGGTAGCACCCTTTACACCAAGCAGCGCATGATCTACCTTAAGAATTTGCTCTCCAACAATAGCTACATTATATTCGCTAAGCAAATCAAAATTCTCTTCAATAGAACCAGCCAAGCTGTTTTCTATAGGAAGCACAGCATAATCTGCATTTCCATTACTTATAGCGTCCATGGCATCTCGCCACAAATCTACATGAAAGCTGTCTTTAATAGCTTCACCAAAAAAAGCAATCATTGCAAGCTGAGAGTAAGCACCCTGAACCCCCTGAAAGCATACAACCGAATCTGAAAAATCGTATTCATCCACTTTGGTAAAACCAGTTTCAAAGCTAATGCCACTATCTCGTAGAATTGCAAATTGCTTTTTACGGCTAATAGACATTATCTGTGTATAAAGCTCTCTAACTGCCTGCTCACTGAATGCATCATCCACATAAGAAGAAAGCTTATCTAGCTTTTCATCCTCCCTGGCCTTGTCATAAACCTTTTTGCCAGTGGCTATTTTGTATTCAGCCACCTGACAGGACAGCTCCATTCTCTTTTGAAAAAGATTAAGTATCTCCTTGTCAACCTTGTCAATATCTACTCTTACCTCTGCTAAGTCTCTCATAAGTCTCCTAATCATCAAGTGGCAAAATAGGCGGATTAAACAGTCCTACTTCTAAACTTCCAACAGGCGAATGGAAGGTTGTACCTGATCGATAATCTGCAAAATAAACATATTTACTAGTTACATTAATGTTATTATACTCACCCTCAGCTAGTAACACTTCTGCTCCACTAGTCAAATCTACTCTGTAAATTCCATCTGGATTTCCCTTTATTGACTGATAGTACAAGTAGTTTCCAGCAACGTTATATCCGCTTGTTCCATATGTTGTGATACCTGCTTTGCCATCGCCTGATAAAGAGCTTCTGTATACACGATTATTATCATCAAGATTCATGTAATACAAGTTATCCTGCTCTATTAATGGCATCCACAGATTCTCTGATGAAACAAATGCAGAGTCCTTTGTATCTATATTCATACTGTGTAGATTATGATCATGCTCTACACCTGAATAATATAGGCGTCCGTTATATATACAGCGGGGATCAATGGAACTATTTGATAGCTGCTCTCTTCCTTCACCATCTATACCAACCTTGTATAGACTGGTGGCATCATCAGAATCGTAATGGAAATATACGATTTGGTTTCCATTAAGTGCAGCAGCATTACAGTTAGCATCATCAAGAATGATAACCTTACCATTTCTTTTTGTCATACGACATAAGCTGTTAACATTAACATTCAAAAAGCCCATTTGAGAATTATCTCTATTGCCATTACGGCTGTAATAAAGATAGTGAGAATCACCATTTATAAAATATACACTATCGTTTGCTAATATCTCTATATCCGTTTCGTCAGGATTCATTTTATAAATCCTACTGTAATCGTTAGGATTGGCAAAATATACCACACCATCGCTTTCACAAAACAATCCGTTACCATAAAGATTGCCTATGGTGTTTCCCACAGTACCTTCCTCATTGTAAAAGGTAACAGTGTTGATGTACTTGTAATAGCCAAGTCCTCCAATAATAGCCAGTGCAACAACTAAAATGATAATCCTTTTTACTACCTTCATTTACTCGCCCTCCCCTTTATAGGTTAAAGAAATCTGATAGTGAAAGCTGATTAGACTTAGGCAAATCCTTAACTATGCCAAGCTCAATCATTTTATCAAGTATTGTCTGTGAAACCTTTCCTCTGTCTCGAATCTCATCCTGGGATAAAAACTTTCCCTGGCTTGCAGCAATCTGAAGCTGCTCAGCGGCCTTGTCACCCATTCCAGAGATTACATTAAATGGAGGAAGAAGCTTTCCATCTACTATTTTAAAGTATCTTGAGTCAGATTGGTATAGGTCCATTGGTAAAAATTCAAATCCACGAGCATACATTTCCTGACAAAGACGAAGTGCAATAAGTATATCCTTATCAGTTGCAGACAAATCCGACTGAGATTTATAGTATTTAATCTCCTGCTCACATCTAGCCTTACCAAGACAGCACTTTTCATAATCAAAGCCACCTGCTCTAATTGAGAAGAATGCTGCATAGTATGCCAAAGGATAATAAATCTTACAATATGCAACACGCCATGCCATCATAACGTACGCAGCAGCATGAGCCTTAGGGAACATGTACTTAATCTTTTCGCATGAACCAATGTACCAATCCGGAACACCATGCTCTTGCATATGCTGCTTATAGGTTGGCCATTCATCACATTTACCTTTGGCAACAACGCCCTTACGAACTCGCTCCATGATAGTGAAGGATTCAGCAGGATCCAGTCCTTTATGAATGAGGTAAACCATAATATCATCTCGAGTACAAATAGCCTCTGTGATGGTGGCAGTTCCGCTAAGAATAAGGTCCTGGGCGTTTCCTAACCATACATCAGTACCATGGGCAAGACCTGCGATACGAACCAAGTCAGTGAAATATTTTGGCTTGGCCTCAACAAGCATCTGCATGGCAAAATCAGTACCAAACTCTGGTATTCCAAGGGTTCCAAGTGGGGTTCCCATAATATCATCTGGTGTAATGCCAAGTGCTTCTGTACTTTGGAACAAGGACATAACACCTTTATCATCCAGTGGAATCTTTGTAGCATCAATTCCTGTCAAATCCTCAAGTCGCTTAATCATGGTAGGGTCCAAGTGACCTAAGATATCAAGCTTAAGTAGGTTGGCGTCAATCTTATGGTAATCAAAGTGTGTTGTAACAATATCTGTGTCTTTATTAGCTGGATGCTGTACAGGGGTGAATGAATAGATATCTTCTCCATTCGGAAGAACTACTACACCACCTGGATGCTGTCCAGTAGTAGACTTAACACCTTCAACTCCCTTGGCAAGACGTTCGTTTTCAGCACGACGTTTTCTAATACCACGCTTTTCAAAATACTTAAGAACGTAACCAACCGCGTTTTTATCGGCAAGGGTAGAAACTGTACCAGCCTTAAAGGTCTGGCCATCACCAAAAATAACCTCTGTGTATTTATGAGCCTTTGACTGATATTCGTTGGAGAAGTTCAAATCGATATCAGGCTCCTTATCACCCTTGAATCCAAGGAAGGTTTCAAATGGAATATCAAATCCATCCTTGGCAAGAGGCTTGCCACATTTAGGGCAAATCTTATCCGGCATATCTACACCTGAAAGTCCCTGGTTTACTATCTCCTGTACCTCTGGACCATCAAAATCTACGTAGAAGCAGTTAGGACATCTATAATGAGGAGGCAGCGGATTAACCTCTGTAATACCAGCCATAGTGGCAGCGAAGGATGAACCTACAGAACCACGGGATCCTACTAGATACCCATCCTCGTTGGATTTCCAAACCAGCTTTTGGGCGATAATGTACATAACGGAATATCCATTACCAATGATTGAATTAAGCTCGCGCTCTAGTCTGGCTGATACAATCTCAGGAAGCTCTGGTCCATATACCTCGTGAGCTCTTGTCTCACAAATTCTTCGTAAATCTTCTTCTGAGTGCTCGATAACAGGAGGACATTTATCAGGACGAACTGGATGAATGCGCTCACACATATCAGCTATCTTATTAGTGTTTTCTACAACTACCTCGTGAGCCTTGGCAAGACCAAGATATGCAAATTCCTCTAGCATCTCATCTGTAGTATGTAAGTAAAGTGGCGCCTGCTGGTCAGCATCATCAAAGCCCTTATTAGCCATGATAATACGTCTGTATACCTCATCCTCAGGATCAAGAAAATGCACATCACAGGTAGCAACAACCGGCTTATTTAATTCCTCACCTAATGCAACTATCTGCTTGTTAATCTCCTGCAAATCCTTTACAGAATTGATATTTTCATATTTAGTTTTTGGTGAACGAATCATAAATTCGTTATTTCCAACAGGCTGAATTTCAAGATAATCGTAAAAATTAGCTATACGCATAATCTCCGATTCATCTCTGCCATCTACAATAGCATCATACAGTTCTCCGGCCTCACAGGCAGAACCAATAATTAAGCCTTCCCTGCATTCCTCAAGTAAGCTCTTAGGAACTCTTGGATGTCTGCTGAAATAATAAAGATGAGATTCTGAAACAAGTCTATAAAGATTAATTCGTCCTAAATCGTTTTTAGCTAAGACAATACAGTGATTGCTTCGCATCTTCTTAATCTGCTCTTGCCCTGGTTTACTATGAGCATTAAGCTCAGTAAGTGTAAATATATTTTCAGCTTCTAGCTTCACAATAAACTTTTCGAAAATCTTAGAGGTAACCTCTGCATCATCTACAGCTCTGTGGTGATGCTCGTTTACAAGATTTTCAGCCTTACATACAGCATCAAGATTAAATCTGGCCATATTAGGATGTAAGTACCTGGCCATCTCAACAGTATCAACATGTGTAAAATCGTACTCTAGCCCAAGAAGCTTACAGTTATATCTAATGAAGCTGGTATCAAATCCTGCATTATGAGCAACAAGTACAGTACCCTTACAAAATTCCATGAACTTAGGCAGAATAACATCTATTGTAGGGGCATCCTCTACCATTTCATCCTTGATAGAAGTAAGCTCTGTAATCTTGTATGGGATTGGAACCTCCGGATTTACAAATTCTGAAAATCTGTCTACAACCTGACCGTCAACAATCTTGACAGCACCTATTTCGATAATCTTGCAGGTTCGAGGATTGAAGCCAGTTGTTTCAATATCAAATACAACATATTCTCCTCTAAGAGACTGGCCTCTATCATTTGTAACAATCTGCTTAGTATCATCAACAAGATAAATCTCACAGCCATAGATAACCTTAAAATCGCCTAAGCCCTTCATATGATCTGCATCACAGAAGGCCTGTACTACACCATGGTCTGTAATAGCAAGTGCCTTATGTCCCCAAGCCATAGCACGATTAATGATGGTAGTGATTTCTGATACACCATCAAAATCAGACATCTTAGTATGGCAGTGAAGCTCAACTCGCTTTTCAACGGCAGTATCTTGTCTAGTTACTCTAAAATCACGTATCTTTTGGATGGAATTAATTCTTCCTACAGTAAGCTCCTTAGAATAAATA
>JAGBJE010000270.1 GCA_017934625.1 Pseudobutyrivibrio sp.
ATATATGTATGAGAAGGAGAACCCTAGTATATTTGAGATGCTAGTTTCATCGGGTTCTATTAGCCAGTTTCTGAATAGGCTGGAGTATGCTAATAGCGTATATGAATATGATAGAGAGAAGCTTAATCAGTTTGAGGCAACCCAGGCGGAAATCGAAGAGCTTGCGGCAGCATTAGAGGAAGAGAAGGCTGGCCTTGAATCATCTAAGAAGGAGCTTGCATCTCAGGAGGCTTCACTGGAGGCCATGATTGATGAGAAGCGTGGTGAGATGGATGATTTGGATGCAGAGCTGAAAGAGGCTAAGGAGATTGCGGCAAGGGAGGCTGCTCTTAGGGCGGCAAGAGCTGCAGCAGCGGCGGCAGCAAATGGTAATAGCTCAGGCGGAGCTAATACATCAGCAAGCTCTAGTTACAATGTTAATGGCGATTTGAACCCTGGATATACAACTGGCGTTAGTGGTTCAAGCGTTGTATCATATGCTAATCAATACGTGGGCAACAGATATGTTTGGGGAGGTAATTCCCTGACAGAGGGCTGTGATTGCTCAGGATTTGTACAGCAGGTTTTGGCTAATTTTGGAATCAATTATGGAGGAAGAATGACTTCGGGCGGATTTAGGAGTGTCGGTCAAGAGGTTAGCTACAATTACATGCAACCCGGTGATATAGTTTGCTACCCTGGACATGTAGCAATCTATGCAGGTGGTGGTACTATTGTAGAGGCGCAGAGTACAGCTACCGGTATTACTAATTATCGCTCAGTCAATTGCCATTCAATTATTACAATACGAAGGGTGCTATGAGAATACAAAAGCTTCTAAAACCGATGGTGTTACTGATTTGCGTAGGGGTTATGCTCTACGCATTTCTTACCATGGGAAACGGTAGGGGTCCTCTTGATTATTGGGAACATTTGGATGATACCGTCTTTACCATCGATGATGAGGAAGTTTCCTTTGAGGATTTGGCCTTTTACATTCTCTTTGAGGAGAGAAAGGTGGAGGAACAGGCCAGAATCTATAATAAGGACTATACCAAGGATTACTGGAATATTCATACCGATGATAAGTTTATTCAGACAGAGGCTAAGGATGCAGTTTTAAATATGGCAGTTCATGACCATCTTTTCTATCAGATGGCTGTGGATGAGGGTATGGATAAGCTTAACGGAGTTGAGCAGATAGAGCTGGAAGGCTCTGTCAGTGATTTTTGGGAAGATATGCTGGACGTTCAGTGGGAGCATTTGCCATGTGATGAAGAGACCATCAATGAACAGCTTCGCATTGCTGCTGTAGCTGAAAAATACGGTGATTATCTTGCCAAGGAGAATAATACCAGTAAGGCAGCTTATAGGTATGATGGCTATTATTATAGTCAGATTCTTGAAAATCATAAGCTAAAGGTCAATAATAAGCTGTGGAAAAAGCTGGTGTTGGGAGATATTACTCTGACACACTCGAAGATTAATTATATAAATGGATTGACTAATGAGGACAAGAAAAAGAGCAAAAAATAGAAAGGCAATACAAATGGTTAAGTTAAACAGAAATGACCCATGCTGGTGTGGCAGTGGTCGTAAATACAAGCAGTGTCATGAGGCCTTCGATAGAAAAATCGAAAGCTTTGCAGTGAAGGGACATAAGGTTCCAAAGCACAATATGATTAAGACCCCTGAGCAGGTGGAGAAGATTAAGAAATCGGCAGTTATTAATATGGCGTGTCTTGATGCAGTGGCAGAGGCAATTTGCGAGGGAATGCCAACATCAGAAATCGATAGAATCGTATATGAGACAACTACAAAAATGGGAGGAATTCCTGCACCACTCAATTATGAGGGATTCCCATATAGTGTGTGCACATCAGTAAATGATCAGGTGTGTCACGGTTACCCATCTGATGATGTTATTCTTAAGAGCGGAGATATTGTAAATGTTGACTGCTCTACAATCCTTGATGGATATTATTCTGATTCATCACGTATGTTTATGATTGGTGATGTTGCTCCAGAGACTAAGAAGCTGGTAGAGGTTACAAAGGAGTGCTGCGACCTGGGACTTGAGCAGGTTAAGCCTTGGGGCTTCCTGGGAGATGTAGGTGCTGCTATCTGCAAGCACGCTCATGAGAATGGATATCAGGTTGTTCGAGAGATTGGTGGACATGGCGTTGGAATCGAATTCCATGAGGAGCCATGGGTTGGTTATAACACACTTCCTGGCACAGAGCTTTTACTTGCACCAGGATTTATGTTTACAATCGAGCCTATGATTAATATGGGTACACAGAAGATTAAGACAGACCCTAACAATGGCTGGGAGGTTTCAACACTTGATGGTAAGCCTTCTGCACAGTGGGAATATCAGGTGCTTGTTACAGAGACAGGCTACGAAGTAATTTCTTATTAAGGTGAATTGAATAATGATTAGATTAGACAAGCTTTTGGTAGAATTAAATATCGGAACTAGGTCTGAAGTTAAGGCTCTTCTTAAGAAGGGCCTTATTTTTGTAGACGGACAAAAGGCGCTGAAGCCTGAAGCAAAAGTGGATGAAAACACTGTAGTGATTACATATCAGGGGAAGGAATATACATACAAGAAATTTTCTTACTATGTTATGAACAAGCCTAAGGGAGTTATCACCGCAACTGAGGATGCTAAGGATAGAACGGTAATGGACGTGTTTTATAGTAAATGTCCTGATGCTCCTAGGGGATTGGCTCCTGTAGGCAGGCTGGATAAGGATACAACAGGCCTTCTTCTGATTACAAATGATGGACAGCTTGTCCACGATATGTTATCCCCTAAAAAGCATGTGGATAAAACATATTTTGTGACACTTGATGGTGAATTGACATCAGAAGCTGTTGCAGAATTAGAGGCTGGTGTTCATATTGGAGAGGGAGCTTTAACAGCACCTGCTACCGTGGAATATACAGGGGGAAATACCTGTTACATTACCATCCATGAAGGCAAATTTCATCAGGTTAAGAGAATGTTTTTTGCTGTAGGACGTGAGGTGTTAGAGCTTAAACGTACAGCTTTTGGCCCTCTGAAGCTGGACGAAGAAATATTAAAAGAAGGGGAAATTTGTGAATTAGAGCACTTTAACTCATTAAAGTATTGACTCTTGAATTAATAAGTTTTATTATAATCATCAAAAGAGGGGTTTTAGCCTTTAAAGTGTTAAAGAGCGAAAGTGAAAATTGCTATTTGGGGAGAGCAGTTTCATGAAGAATAGGAGGGACAGAAGATGAAGAAAAAGATTCTAAGCATCAGTCTTTGCGCTGCACTTGCTGCATCATTATTTGCAGGCTGCGGGGCAAACGGTGGTACAGCCACATCAACAGAGACAGTTGAAACATCGGGAGAACTTACATGGAGACTGGGAGGTATTGTGCCAATTACAGGGGGTGCAGCTCAATACGGTCAGGGAGTTATGAACGCTATTCAGATTGCAGTAGACGAAGTAAATGAAGCAGGCGGCATTAATGGATACAAGGTTTCATTTAATTTCCAAGATGATGAGATGGATAACCAGAAATCCGTTAACGCATACAATACTCTTAAGGATTGGGGCATGCAGATATTAGAAGGTACAGTAACATCTGGAGCATGTGCAGCAGTTTCGGCAGAGACATACAACGACAGAATTTTCCAGCTCACACCATCTGCATCATCAACAAGTGTTACCGAAGGCCACGACAATACATTCCAGATTTGTTTCTCAGATCCTAACCAGGGTACAGTTTCAGCTGATTACATAGCTGACAATAGTCTTGGAACAAAGATTGGTATCATCTACGACAGCTCAGATCCATATTCATCAGGTGTTTATCAGAACTTTGCTAAAGAAGCAGCAAATGTAGGGCTTGATATCGTAGCAACTGAAGCTTTCACATCAGACAACAAGACAGATTTCTCAACACAGCTTCAGAAATGTAAGGATGCAGGAGCAGATTTATTATTCCTTCCATTCTACTATCAGGAAGGCTCAGTAGTTCTTAAACAGGCACATGATATGTCTTACGCACCAATCATGTTTGGTGTAGATGGATTTGATGGACTTCTTAGTGTTAAGGACTTCGATGTTAGCCTTGCAGAGGGTGTATATCTTCTTACACCATTCGCAGCAGATGCTACTGATGATGCCACAAAGAACTTCGTAACTAAGTATGAAGAGCAGTTCGGCGGCACACCAAACCAGTTTGCAGCAGATGCTTACGATGGAGTTTATATTTTGAAGGAAGCACTTGAGGCAACAGGACTTACACCAGAGGCTTCTAACGAGGAAATCTGTGATGCACTTATCGCAGCTATCCAGAATGTAAATTATAATGGACTTACAGGTGAGGGCATGACATGGAACGAAAAAGGTGAAGTATCTAAGAGTCCAAAGGCTGTCATCATCGAAAATGGCGGATATGTATCTGTAGAATAATATACGGGGAACATCAATGGCGATGCGGGGAGACCCGCATCGACTTTAATTTTTGAAAGAGAGATTAGGTATGGGATTTTTAACCTATTTGATAAATGGACTTAGCCTTGGAAGTGTATACGCACTAATCGCCCTTGGCTACACAATGGTATATGGTATTGCAAAGATGCTAAATTTTGCTCACGGTGATGTAATCATGCTTGGCGCATATTTAGTGTTTATGTGTATGTCAAATTCAGGACTACCTGCTGTAGTTTCTATTGTTATTGCAATTGTTTGCTGTACAGCAATCGGAATAATTATAGAAAAGATAGCATATAAGCCTCTTAGGAGGGCTACCAATCTTGCAGTTCTTATTACTGCAATCGGCGTCAGCTATTTTTTGCAAAATATGGCCCTTTTAATCTTTGGTTCAAATCCTGTATCTTTCACATCAGTTGTAAAATGGACAGGATTTTCATTGGCAGGTGGACAGCTTAAGATTACTGGCAATGCGGTGGTTACAATCATCACATGCTTCATTATTATGTTTGCTTTGATGTGGTTTGTTAAGAACACAAAGCCAGGTCAGGCAATGCGTGCAGTATCAGAGGATAAGGATGCAGCTACCCTTATGGGAATCAATGTTAACGCTACAATTTCTCTTACCTTTGCAATTGGCTCTGGACTTGCAGCTATTGCAGGCGCGCTTTTGTGCAGCTCTTACCCTAGCCTAAATCCATATACTGGTTCAATGCCGGGTATCAAGGCCTTCACAGCTGCTGTATTCGGTGGAATCGGCTCTATTCCAGGGGCACTTATCGGTGGCTTGTTGCTAGGTGTAATCGAGATACTGGCAAAGGCATATATTTCCAGCCAGCTTGCAGATGCTATCGTATTTGCGGTACTTATTATCGTGCTGCTAGTGAAGCCAACAGGTATTCTTGGCAAGCAGATTAAAGAGAAAGTGTAGGTGATATTAATGAAAAAATTAGATAAATCAACCAGAAAATTAATATCATCAATCGCTGTTATTGTTGTGCTTTATCTAGTGATGAGCGGAATGCAGGCGACAGGAAATCTAAGTTCACTTATGAGCGGCTTGTTGGTTCCAGTTTGTGCTTATTCACTTGTTGCAATCGGACTTAATCTTTGCGTTGGCTATTTGGGAGAACTGTCCCTTGGTCACGCAGGCTTTATGTGTGTAGGTGCTTTTACATCAGCATTCTTTTCTAAGATGTATCAGGATGTAATTCCGGATGTTCCAAGATTTATTTTGGCACTATTAATCGGCACATTCTTCGCAGCGTTATTTGGATTTTTGATTGCCATTCCAGTACTTCGACTTAGCGGAGATTATCTTGCAATCGTAACACTTGCTTTTGGCGAGATTATCAAGAACGTTATCAATGTACTTTATGTGGGAAAGGATGCAGCAGGTCTTCATCTTTCATTGAAGGATATGATGGATTTAGGCCTTGATTTAGATGGAGTGGTTCTTATCAATGGTGCTCAGGGAATCACTGGCACACCACGTCAGTCTACCTTTACAATAGCTGTTGTGCTGTTGATTGTGGCTCTTATCATCACTCATAATTTTGTAAATTCAAGAACAGGTAGAGCGGTAAAGGCTATTCGTGACAATCAGATTGCAGCTGAGACAGTAGGACTTCCTATTACAAAATACAAGCTTACCGCATTTACGATATCTGCAGCAATCGCAGGAGTTGGCGGTGTTTTATATGCTCACAACATCAATTCGCTTACAGCCACAACCAACAACTTTGGCTACAACATGTCTATCATGATTCTTGTATATGTAGTGCTTGGTGGAATTGGAAACTTCTCTGGCTCTGTAATTGCAACAGTGGTGCTTACGATGCTTCCAGAGATGTTAAGAGGCCTTTCAACATATCGTATGTTGATTTACTCAATCGTCCTTATTGGACTGATGCTTTTCAACTGGGCTCCAGGAATTCTCAAATTCAGAGAAGAGCATGGCCTTACCACAAAGCAGATAGTGGATAAATTTAAGAAGAAAAAGGAGGTGCAGTAATGGCATTACTAGAAGTTACTAATCTTGGCATTTCCTTTGGCGGACTTAGAGCTGTAGATGAGTTCAATCTTACAATCGAAAAGGGGGAGCTCTACGGCTTAATCGGTCCTAACGGTGCAGGAAAGACTACTGTATTTAACATGCTTACAGGCATTTACAAGCCAACAGACGGCAAAATTTTCCTGGATGGAAATAACATCACTGGAAAGCGCACAGCTGATATCAACAAAGCAGGTGTGGCCAGAACCTTCCAAAACATCAGATTGTTTGGTGACCAGTCGGTACTTGATAATGTAAAAATCGGTCTGCACAATCGTTTTGAATACGGCACGTTTACAGGGGTGTTCCGTCTTCCAAAATATTTTTCTACAGAAAAAGAAATGGATAAGAAAGCTCTTGAAATACTATCAGTATTTGGACTTGATAAGGAGGCAGATGTGCTGGCATCTAATCTTCCATATGGTAAGCAGCGCCAGCTTGAGATAGCAAGAGCACTTGCCACAAATCCAAAGCTACTACTTTTGGATGAGCCTGCAGCAGGCATGAATCCTAACGAAACAAAGGATTTGATGGACACCATCGCCCTTATCCGTAAGGAATTTGGCGTAACCATCCTGCTTATCGAGCATGATATGAAGCTTGTCTCAGGAATCTGTGAAAAGCTCACCGTTCTAAACTTTGGCCGCGTCCTCGCCTCTGGCGAAACCACCGCTGTCCTAAACAACCCCGAGGTAATAAAGGCGTATTTGGGAGAATAAATATATGTTAAAAGTAGAAAACTTAGTAGTAAATTATGGCATGATTCAAGCCCTTAAGGGCATTTCCTTCGATGTAAACGAAGGCGAAGTCATCGCTCTTATAGGTGCCAACGGCGCCGGTAAAACCACAACCTTACAGACAATCTCTGGAATGCTTTCCCCTACAAGCGGCAAGGTACTTCTTGAGGGTACAGATATTACAAAGATTCCAGGACACAAAATCGTTTCAATGGGGCTTGCCCATGTGCCAGAAGGCAGACGAGTTTTTGGTGGCTTGACAGTGCTTGAAAACTTGAAAATGGGAGCATATACTAGAAGTAGCAAGACAGAGATAGCCGAAAGCTTCGAGCGAATCTACGCAAGCTTTCCAAGGCTTAAAGAGAGACAAAACCAGCTGGCAGGAACACTTTCAGGTGGGGAGCAGCAGATGCTTGCAATGGGACGCGCTCTTATGAGCAAGCCACGCATCGTGTTGATGGATGAGCCCTCAATGGGATTATCACCAATCTATGTAGATGAAATCTTCAACATCATCGAAGAGATTTCTAAGGCTGGCACAACTGTCCTTCTAGTGGAGCAGAATGCTAAGAAGGCTCTCGCTATCGCCGACCGTGCCTACGTCTTAGAGACTGGAAACATCGTCCTCTCCGGCGACGCCGATGCGTTAATGAATGACGACTCTATCAAGAAGGCTTATTTAGGCGAATAGAAGGCTTCCCCCTCTGGGGTTGCTAGGCTCCAGTGGAGCCTGTTCAGCAACGACCGAGCCGGGAGGCGAGACAAGCTGTCAGCGCAGCTGACTGATGAGGGTAGAAAACGATAGGATATCTTAGCCCTGCGGGAGCACAAAAACCTACAAGAGGCTATTTCTTTATATAGGGGGTAACTATGGAAAATAATAATCTAGTAATCAGCATAGCCAGAGGCTACGGTTCGGGCGGTCTCACTCTAGCTAAAAAGCTTGGCAAGGAACTGAATCTTCCAGTGTATGATAGAGAAATTCTTAGAATGGCCTCAGATCAAAGCGGAATCAGCGAGGAGATGTTTGGCCAGGTGGATGAGCATGTCCGCAAGATTTTCTTAAAGGCGAAGGGCAAATATAAGGGCAAGCCATTGACTCCAGAGGATTCAGCATTTACATCAGATGATAACCTGTTTGAATTGCAGGCAGATGTAATCAGGCAGATTGCAGACACTCAAAGCTGCATCATTGTTGGCCGCTGCGCAGATTTCATTTTAAGGGATAAGTCAAATGTGCTTTCACTTTTCTTCTACGCATCTGAAGAAGATTGCTTGGTACGTCTTCGCAAGCAGGTTAGCGGCACTGATGAAGAGCTTATCAAGCGTATGCATGACATCGACAAACATCGTGCCGAGTACTACAAATACTATACCGGCCGTGACTGGAACGATGCCCGCAACTACGACTTCTGCCTGGACACAGGTGTTATGGAATATGATAAACTAATCGAAGTAGTGAAATCCTACATCGAAATTAAGAATAAATAAACTAATGATTAAGGCCAACGAGCATCAATGTGTTCGTTGGTCTTTTTTGATTATTAACTTGAAATTTTAATTATATTTATCAAAATAGATTTATAGAAAATTATAGTTAATTATAGAAGATTATAGTTAATTATAGAAGATTATATATATTTATATATGAAGGGGGATTAATTATGCAAAAAAATGGATGTGTGAAGGTTGGGGATACTGATATGTATTACGTGGCCTTCGGAGAGGGAAAAAAGAATCTAGTAGTTTTACCTGGGCTTTCAGATGGCCTGTGGACTGTTAAGGGCAAAGCCTGGCTTTTGGCTGGTTCTTATAAAAATTTTTTCAATGATTATACCGTTTACATGTTTAGCAGAAAAAATCTTATACCGGAGGGCTATTCCATTGAAGATATGGCAAATGATCAGGCTATAGCTATGCAGAATCTTGGCATAGAAAAAGCGGTAGTTATGGGCGTATCCCAGGGTGGCATGATAGCCCAATATTTGGCTGCGAGCCACGGTGAGCTTGTTGAAAAATTGGTGCTTGTAGTAACAGCGCCTTATGCTAACGACACTATAAAAAGCGTTGTTACAAAATGGATTGAAATGACAAGAACCGCTTCTCACACAGATTTAATGCTTGATACAGCAGAAAAGGTTTACACTAAAAGCTTCAACGAAAAGAATAAGAATATCTTCCTATGCTAGCTAGATTTACCAAGCCACATAATTATGACAGGTTTTGCAAAAACGCATAT
>JAGBJE010000271.1 GCA_017934625.1 Pseudobutyrivibrio sp.
AGCCGGCTTATCAGAGGTTGCACATACAACAACAGAACGTGCCATGCCCTCTGGGCCTAAATCGTTTTCAACGAATTCTCTAACCTCACGACCACGCTCTCCTATAAGAGCAATCACATTGATTTCAGCTTTAGTGTTTCTAGCAAACATACCCATCAGTGTAGATTTACCAACACCAGAGCCTGCAAATATACCAATTCTTTGTCCTTTTCCAACCGTGATAAGGCCATCCACAGCCTTAACGCCCAATGAAAGCGGTTCTTTTATAATAACCCTCGACATAGGGTCAGGTGGATCTGCCTCAGCAGGATATTCCACCAGATTTTCAAAGGCTGTTAAATCATCTACGTCAGAAGGAACCCCAAGTCCATCCACAAGATGTCCAAGCAGCTCATCTCCCACAGCAACTCCAAGAGGATGGCCTGTGTTTTCTACCATGCAGCCAACACCAATGCCTTCTACATTCTCATAAGGCATCAAAAGCAGACGTTTATCCTTAAATCCGACAACCTCTGCTTTAATACGTTCCTCAGAGCCTTCTACGATAATTTCACATAAATCACGTAGCTTGGCCTCAGGTCCCACTGATTCAATTGTAAGTCCAACTACCTTAACCACCTTGCCAAGAGATTTAAAATAATCCTTTTCAACAAGCTGCATTAAAGAATTCGCATCCAAATTATCTTCTCCTTAACTCAAGGCTCTAATTTCTCTAATAAGATTGTCAAGCTCTGTATCAATACTGCAATCAAAAATACCCCCGTCAGTTTCTATGATACATTGACTGTCATTTAATAGAGGGTCAGCAATTATGTCAAGTCCAACCTCTGCGCCTACTTTCCCCTGTATTTCGTCCTTTTTACTCTTTATAAAATCTGCATTTGCATCACTAACCTTGATTTGCATCTGGCCAGTACGCTCTATCTTCATAATACAATGGTCTAAAAGATGATATATAACATCCTTTCTACCACCAAGCTCTACAGAAAAAACATGTTCAAATACCGGGAGACACATTTCCACAATCTCCCTTTCCATTTGAAGCTGCTTTTCCATATAATCGTTTTGGATTTTATCAACTTCAGATTGCATGGAACGCTGTGCCTCCTGAAGCTCCATAGCAGCCCTTTGGGTGCCTTCGTTATAGCCTTCCTTTTCACCATCTTGACGCGCAAGATTTTTCATAGCATCAGCATTTAACTGAGCAGCTGAAAGAATCTCTTCTGCCTGAGCATTGGCATCAGCTATTATCTGTTCAGCATTTTGCCTTGCCTCCTCTAATATAGCCTCTGTCTGTTCAGACATATCAATAGGCTCTTCCTCTGGCTGAGAAATAGTATCGACAAGGCCTAAGAACTCATCTACATCCATTCCCTCAGGAACCTCTTCGCCGGATTCTCTCATAGCCTCAAGACGACGTTCTCTTTCTTCCTCTAAAAGCTTAGCTTTGTATTCTTCTTCCTGCTTTAAAATAATGCGTCTGGCAAGCTCGTTTGAATCAATAACAGCCGATTCTCTTTCTCCCTCTTCATCAACAGCATCTGGTGCAACAGTAAAGCCATAAATGACATTTTTACTAGACAACAAGTTCGTCTCCTCCACCTCTTGAAATTACGATTTCTGCGGAATCCTCCAGCTTTCGTATGATACCAACAATCTTCTGTTGAGCTTCCTCAACATCCTTCATACGTACTGGACCCATGAATTCCATGTCTTCCTTAATCATTGCTGCAAGACGAGAAGAAAGGTTCTTAAATATAGCAGCCTGAACCTCATCATTTGCTCCCTTAAGTGCCACGCCAAGGTCAGAGTTATCAACATCACGAAGTACACGCTGAATAGCTCTATCATCAAGAAGCAAGATATCCTCGAATACGAACATCTTCTTTCTGATTTCCTCTGCAAGCTCTGGCTCTTCGATTTCCAGAGATTCCATGATACGCTTTTCTGTACCACGGTCTACAGTATTAAGAATATTAACAACAGCATCTACGCCACCAGCGATTGTGTAATCCTGATTGATAAGAGATGAAAGCTTTCTTTCAAGTACACGCTCAACCTCTTTAATTACCTCAGGTGATGTTCTATCCATCATAGCAATACGCTTTGCAACATCCGCCTGTTTTTCAGGTGGAAGTGCACCAATGATAAGTGATGCCTGTCCCGCCGACAGATATGACAATATCATTGCAATTGTCTGTGGATGCTCATCCTGTATAAAGTTAAGTACCTGAGAAGGTTCCGTCTTTCTAATAAACTCGAATGGTCTAACCTGCAAGCTGGCAGTAAGCTTTGTGATAACATCCTGCGCCCTGTCGTCGCCAAGAGCTTTTTCAAGCAGCTCCTTGGCATATCCAATACCACCCTCTGCAATATATTGCTGAGCCAGACAGACCTGATAAAACTCCTCTAAAATTTCTTCCTTAAGCGCTGGAGAAATGCTTCTGGTATTCGCAATCTCAAGCGTAAGTTCCTCTATTTCCTCTTCCTTGAGATGTTTGAAAATCTGAGCCGATTTCTCCGGGCCAAGGGCAATTAAAAGTATAGCCGCCTTTTGTACGCCATTTAAATCCTCGTTCGCCATAACTTATTATCCCCAATCCTCATTTAGCCAATTTCTAAGAAGCTGTGCAACAGCCTCTGGTTTCTCGTCAACAAATTTTTCTATAAGGATACGTGCCTCAGACTTCTCAGTATAGCCAATATCCTCAAGCTCTTCTTCTTCCTCTTCCTGAGTAGAAGCAATCAAATCGTCAATGGTAAGCTCCTGCTCCACAGGCTCCTCTTCCTCTGTCCTAAGACTTCTAAATACAACGAAGCCAAGCATTGCAAAGATAAGGAAAGCAAGAACGATTTGAAGTATATCTGTTATAGAAATTCCAGAGCCTTCAGAATACTGGAACATTGGAATTTCATAAGCAACAACCTTAACACTTGTGGTCGGAAAGCCTGTAGCTCTAGCAACCACTTCAACAATATCATCTGTAACATCAAGCTGCACAGGATCTGAATTAGCTCTTACAAATTCATCAAAGGTCTGACCTAATTCTTCAAGAGTTCCATCACTTTCCATCTTATCCTGATTATAAATTGCAAATGTTTTACATGTAACGGAGATGGAAGAATCATCTAAAACACGCTTGCCCATCTCATCCTTATGTGTTGTGATTCGCTCATCAGGTAAATAATCCTTGTAGAATTCTTCTGTTGATGTTTCTGTTTGATCATTATCCTCCATGACGTAGGTGGTGTCGTCATCATTTGTATCTGTTCCCGGCACTCCACCAGCTCCATTTACTGAATTAGAGCTTGAGCCTGATTCACTGTCGAGATAGCCTTCGGTACGACCTTCATCTACTGAATAATCATAATCAACATAACTATTTTCATCAAAATTCATTGATAGATTTACGCCAACTGAAATATCATCATACAGGTTTGTTCCCTCTAAAACCTTATGTACTCTTTCAGCTATTTCGTTGCTAGCCTTTTGTCTAACATCCTGATTACCTTTGGCGCTGGATAAAGAGGTGGTTTCATCGTCACTAGGAAAAAGAACATTGCCCTCAGTATCCATGATAGCAATATTATCAGTATTTTCATTTCCAAGTGTACATGCAACATATCTGGCAAGTCCACTCGCAGTCTCCGGAGACATTTCAGATGAAAGAGCGAGTGTAATTGTAGCCCAAGAAGGTTCCTTTTTTGCAATTAAGGTTCCATCCTGTTCCGGAATATTTAAAATTACATCTGCATGCTCTATCATTGATTGGAGTTCAAGATTCTTTTCGTATTTTTCCTCCAAAAATTCTTTATATTTCTTCTGAGTATCTGCTTCGGTAGTAGAAAAGCTTCCATCAAAAACATCATTGATAGAATAACCAGAGCTTGGAATATCATTAGAGCCAAGGACAACGTTCATCTGTCCGTAATCCTTATCTACTACATAAAATGTAAAGCCGTCATCACTAGTCTGATATTTAACGCCTTCTGAATCCAGTAATTCCTTAACCTGTGCTGCTTGCGCACCATCTTCACATTTAATTAATTCTACGTAATTTGGTCTGGTGATAACTAACGCTAAAATAATGAAAGACACAAGAACAACAGCAGTAATTGACACAATCAACACCTGCTGTCGTTTTGTAAACTTCCTCCACCATTCAAGTATTCTGTTAATGATAGCTTGAATCTGTTCTGGCATATTCTCTCCCCTTTGCGTGCATTAATTAGATTTGCATTTGCATAATCTGCTGATAAGCCTCAAGAACCCTATCTCGAACTGCGACTGTATACTGTAATGCAATGTTTGCTTTTTGCTCGGCAATCATTAAATCGTGAGTATTGTCTGTTTCACCAAGCGAAAAAGCAACCTCCTCCTTATGAGCTGCCTGAATCTGCGAATTGGTATCGTTTACCAAATTCATAACAGAATCCAGCATACTCTGAAAACCTTTATCAGCATCTACCTTTGGCTCTGTAGATGTGATTGGTGTTGCGCCATATAGCTCCTTAATTGCAGCAATATCCATGTAACTCCTCCCCCAATAATCCCCAAAATCAAAATGTCTGACCTAAAAGGTCTTTTATGCTTATTTACTGTCCAACCTGTATACCTGATGAAGCCATACTCTTAATTGCCTGGAAAGCTGTAACATTAGCTTCATAAGAACGGCTGGCATCAATAAGGTTCGTCATCTCAGTAACTGTGTTTACATTAGGATATCTAACATATCCATTCTCATCAGCATCTGGATGAGATGGATCGTATGCCATAATAAAATCTGTCTCTGTATCCTCTGACACCTTAGATACCTTAACACCGTTGCCCATATATGCAGCAGTGCTATCTTTTAAAATATGCTTAAAAGAAGGCACCCCCGCCTTAAGCTGCTTTTCCTGAAAAGTTACAATCTTTCTTCTGTACGGACCACCATTTTCTGTACGAGTAGTGCTAACATTAGCAATATTTTCGGCTATGACATCCATACGAAAACGTTGTGCAGTCATTCCTGTAGCTGCAATATCAAAAGGCTGAAATAATCCCATAATCTACCTCCTTAACCCCTACTACTTAGAAAGAACTGATTTAAATCTGTTAAATTCGTTGGTAGTACTAGTCATTAGTGCCTGATACCTAAGTGTCTCCGATGCAAGCTCTACGTTTTCGGTATCCATATCAACATTGTTACCATCAAGTCTATATGAATAATGTCCGTAATCTGTATATTCTATTCCTTCCACTTTGTGGCCATCATCATCAAGCTTATTAACAGCCCTTTCTAAAGATGTCTCACGTGTACCTAAGAGTTCTTTCCTAAGCACGCTCTCGAACTCAATATCCTGTCTCTTGTATCCGGGCGTATCATCATTCGCCATGTTATTTAAGATCAGAGTCTGTCTCTGCCAGCTAACATCAGCGGTATTATCCAATGCATTAACAAAACCAAAAGCATCCGAAGTAATCATATATACAACCCTCCTAGATTAATTTAATTATAAAAATATCTGTAAAAAAACACAAGGCATTTTTTACATCATATAGTATATTTTACAGGTGTTAGGTACAAGTATTTGTATTTTAAATTATTTTTAGTTAAACACCTACATATATATTATGACAATTTTGTGTATAAGTTATGAAAATTAACACTAAAAACCGAAAGAAAACAAAAAAGGACCTACTTCAAGTAAGTCCTTTCATTACACAAATCCATTTATTTATTTTTCTTAATCTCGTTAAGTTCATCAAATACAACATCATTTAAAACCTTAATGTATGTACCCTTCATTCCTGAAGAACGAGATTCGATAACACCTGCCGACTCGAACTTGCGAAGAGCATTTACGATAACTGATCTTGTTATACCTACTCTATCGGCAATTTTTGATGCAACCAACACCCCTTCGTTACCATCTAATTCATCAAAGATGTGAATGATTGCTTCAAGCTCTGAGTAAGAAAGTGTTGAAATAGCGCTCTTAACGACCTGGAGCTTACGATTCTCTTCTGCTGACTCTTCATTAACTGAACGCATCATCTCAAGACCAACTACTGTTGTACCATACTCTGTAAGAATGATATCGTCTATATCGTACTGCTTATCAAATCTGTAAACAAATAAAGTTCCAAGTCTTTCGCCTGCAATATCAATTGGAGCGATGATTGCTGAATACATATCAATATCAGATTTCTCAAAGCCAAGAGTCTTAAGATTAACATTTTCCTTTGTTGAAAGGATTGAAAGTAATCTCTCGTTTAAAAGAGGGTCGATAAATCCTCCAACCTCATCCACAATAAGCTCACCAATTTCTGTGGTGTTTGGAAGATGTGAAAGGCCAAGCACTTTTCCCTTCTTCGAAATAACAAGCACTGAAGAATCCAAAATATCTGTAAGAACAGAACAGATATCATTGAATACTACCTTTGAAGAATTGTTATTGTGAAGAAGCTTTCCAATCTTTCTTGTCTTGTCTAATAACTGTACACTCATTTAAACTATATTCCTCCTAAATCTAAACATACTCAAATATTCATAATCATCTATCCCCTAATTTTGTGAAATTTGTGTATATTATAGCACCGATTAAAACAAATTACAATTAATTTCAGAATATTATAACTATTTATTCTGATTTTCAACAAATCTGCATTCATCGTTAGCACAAACAAGTTTATTGCCCTTCTCAACCATATAGGTTCCACACTTAGGACATTTTTCCGTAGTTGGTCTAGACCAGCTAATGAAATCACATTCTGGATGATTTGCACACCCAAAGAACTTTCTACCCTTCTGTGACTTTCTGATAACAACATCTCCGCCACATTTAGGACAAGGTACTCCAATCTTCTCTAAGAATGGCTTAGTATTACGGCACTCTGGGAACCCTGGACAAGCCAAGAACTTACCATGAGGACCAAACTTGATAACCATATTTCGTCCGCATTCCTCGCAGATTACATCAGTTACCTCATCATGAATCTCCACCTTAGCAAGCTCTTCCTCTGCTTTCTCAACTGCCTTTTCCAAATCAGGATAGAAGTTTCTGACAACAGACTTCCACTCTACAGTTCCTTCCTCTACTCCGTCAAGAAGTAATTCTAAGTTTGCAGTAAATTTATCATCTACAATAATCGGAAAAGAGGCTTCCATTATTGAATTAACAACCTCTCCAAGCTCTGTCACAAACAGATTCTTAGCTTCCTTTGTGATATAGTGGCGCTTGATAAGAGTAGTAATCGTTGGAGAATAGGTACTTGGTCTACCAATTCCAAGTTCCTCTAATGTCTTTACCAATGATGCCTCTGTAAAATGAGGCGAAGGCTGTGTAAAATGCTGTTTCTCATCAAAGCTATTAAAGTTAAGCTTTGTGTCTTCTGTAAGCTTTGATAAAGGATGAGTCTTAGATTCCTCCTCATCATCCGCTGATACATAGATCATCATAAATCCATCAAACTTGATTGAAGAATCAGCAGCTGTAAATACATGATTCTTTGCCTGCACATTAAGGGAAACTGTATCATAAACAGCATTTGCCATTTGGCTTGCAACGAATCTCTTCCAAACAAGCTGATAAAGCCTAAACTGGTCTCTAGTTAAGCTATCTTTAATCTCTGATGGAATAAGCTCAATATTAGCAGGTCTGATTGCTTCATGAGCATCCTGAACCTTACCTGTATTTTTCTTAGAGACTGCTGTCTGTGCTGATAAATAATTATCACCATAATTTGCAGTAATAAACTCTTCTGCAGCTGCTCTTGCTTCATCTGAAACTCTTGTTGAATCAGTACGAAGATAAGTAATAAGACCGATAGTTCCGTGTCCCTTTACACTGACGCCTTCATAAAGCTGCTGTGCAACGCTCATTGTCTTTTGAATTGAGAAATTCAAAGCCTTTGATGCTTCCTGTTGCATTGTAGATGTTGTAAATGGAAGTGGAGCCTTCTTCTCTCTAGTTCCCCTCTTGATTGAAGCAATACTAAAATCAGCGCCATTTAAATCTTCCATTATTTTATCAAGGCTTGCCTTGTCAGAGATATCCTTCTTACCTGCGGTATCTCCATAATACTTAGCCACAATCGGTTTTTTTGAATTTTCAGCATCCAGTAAAACATCAAGTGTGTAATACTCTTGAGGAATAAACTGTTCAATTTCCTTTTCTCTGTCGCAGATAATACGAAGTGCAACAGACTGAACACGTCCTGCTGATAATCCTCTTTTTACCTTTGCCCATAGAAGTGGTGAAATCTTATAGCCTACCATTCTATCAAGCATACGTCTTGCCTGCTGAGCATCAACTAAATTCATATCGATTTCTCTAGGATGCTTAAGTGAATTCTTAACAGCAGTCTTTGTAATTTCATTAAATGTAATACGATAAACCTTTTTATCTTGTAAATTAAGGGCGTGAGTAAGATGCCATGAAATAGCTTCTCCCTCACGGTCGGGATCAGTTGCAAGATATATCTTATCCGCCTTTTTTACTTCCTTACGAAGTGCCGCAAGCAACTCTCCCTTTCCACGAATTGTAATATATTTAGGTTCAAAATCATTATCCGGGTCAAAGCCAAGCTGACTCTTTGGCATGTCTCTAACATGCCCCTGAGAAGCCATAACCTCGTAATTACTACCTAAAAATTTCTTTATGGTATGCACCTTTGCAGGCGACTCCACAATAACTAGATTTTTTGCCATTTAAATCTGCTCCTATATCTTAAAATAGAAATCGTTTCTCACTATACAACATTATTTTTTTATTTTCAAGAAAAAATTTTCTATATTGAAGAAACAATTTAATTAAAGAGTATAAAATCTAGCTACAAATCATACCATTTTTACGTAATTATTTTTGAAGACCTCTGTTAATACTCCAATTCGCTCTAATGACAGAACATTTGAGATGAGTTTTAAGTAATCCATATGGCTCTCTTCTAAAACTGTAGCTAAGCTTTTAGGATACTCATCAAACATACTCAATACTTTCTTTTGTTCACTTGTTAGATTTATTTTTTCTTTTGGTCTTTTGTTTACTGAGGTCTTTTGTCCATAAGCGTCTTGCAGCTGATTAATGAATCCATCTATATCGTATATGATACCTGCTCCTTGAGAAAGCAGCTTATTTGTTCCAGTACTAAGTGAGTCACCTATTCTACCAGGTATTACATATATATCCTTACCGTGCTCAAGTGCAAAGTCCGCTGTTATTAAGGAACCAGATTTATCTCTAGCCTCAACAACAATAACAATATCAGAAAGAGCAGATACTATTCTATTTCTTCTAGGAAAATTCAAAGCAACTGGACTGGAGCCCATTTGATATTCAGAAATAACTGCACCAGAGGATGAAACAATATCTTCATATAATAATCTATTATCTCTTGGATAAATCACATCACATCCACTTCCAAGAACAGCAACTGTGTTTCCTCCACTATTAAGACAACCTCTGTGACTATATGCATCTATACCACGAGCCATCCCACTAATCACTGTAAATCCGGCCTCGCCCAGCTTCTCTCCCAGCTCTAATGCAATCTTTTTTCCATAGGCACTACATCTTCTAGCTCCAACAATCGATACGGCTCTACTAAAATCCGGAAGCGTGCCTATATAAAACAATCCATAGGGATAATCATAAATATTCCTTAATTTTTCTGGATAACTATCACTTTCTATTGTGATAAAAGAAAATGGAGAATTGCAAAAATCGTAGTATTCCTTCTCTAAATCAAATTTCTTCTTCCCCTCCAAAAATTTATCTACTGTTTTTTCATCTAAAATTCCAGTTGCCATAAGCTGTGATTTTGAGGCGTTATACAAATTATAACTATCATAAAAATAATCAATTAGCTTTGGCTTTTTCCCATAGGAAATATCTTCATTTTTCATAAACCAATACTGAAATTGAACACTATCCATCAAATTCCCTCCTCCCAATATCTCTTATCAAGTCCTCTATAGCACAAAGCCTCCTGAAGATGCTCTAAACGAATATCCGAGCAAAGATCCATATCAGCTAAGGTTCTGGCTACCCTTAATACTTTATGATAAGTTCTAGCTGTAAGAGAGTATTTTTCGTACATGCTTTCCATGTACTCAATCTCCTGGTCTGTCAGTACACAGAATTTATCCATTAGGCCGCTTGGAATTTGACTGTTAAACCTAAATTCATAATCTGCATATCTTTTATTTTGAATCTCATGACAGGCTATCACTCGTTTCCTAATTTCTTCCGAACTTTCATTTTTCTGCTTCATTGAAATCTGAGCGAAATTAAGAGTCGGCGCCTCTACACAAATATCAATTCTATCTAAAAGAGGTTGTGAAATCTTTGATAAATATCGCTGTATTGATAGTCTGGTACAGTGACATCTATTTAAATCCGGATAGTATCCACAGGAGCAAGGATTCATAGCAGCAACCAGTACAAAATCTGCTGGAAAAGTAAAGCTTCCTGACGCCCTGGATATATTTACCTGTTTATCTTCAAGGGGCTGTCTAAGAATTTCAAGTGTACTTTTATTAAACTCAGTCAGCTCGTCTAAAAACAACACGCCTCTATGAGCAAGAGATATTTCTCCCGGATGAGGATTATGCCCTCCTCCAACAAGTCCTTGAGCCGAAACTGTGTGATGAGGACTTCTAAATGGTCTAGCCTGAATCAACCCCTTTCTTTCATCAAACATTCCGCAAACAGAATATATCTTTGATAGTTCCAGCTGTTCCTTGTCATCCATTTTAGGCAATATAGAAGGTATACATTTAGCTATCATTGATTTTCCAGCTCCCGGAGGTCCTACCATAAGCATATTGTGCATTCCTGATATTGCCACCTCACAAGCTCTTCTTAAGGCCTGTTGTCCATTAATCATAGAAAAATCGTATTCATCCTCACTAAATTTAGAAGTGCCAAGCATATCTACTGTTTGCTCTTCAAACTTCCCTTCATTCATAAGTTCAATTACATCACTTATGTTTTCAACGCCTATACTTTTAATGCCTGTTACAAGCCTGGCCTCCATCAGATTGTCCTTAGGAACGATTAAAACCTCGAAATTATTTTTCTTTGCCTCAATTGCCATTGATAGCACACCGTTAATAGGCTGTATTTTGCCATCTAAGCCAATTTCTCCACATAGGCATATAGTTGGAAGCTTTTCGCATTCAATTATGCCTATAGCCGATAAAATCGCCACAGCGATAGGCAAATCAAAGCCTGCTCCCGTTTTCCTTATACTAGCTGGGGATAAATTAATGGTGATTCGTTTTATTGGAAGTGCATAGCCTGCATTCTTTAATGCAGCTCTCACTCTCTCCTTTGCCTCCTTCACCTCAGATGAAAGGTATCCCACCATCTCAAAAATAGGCATACCTTCAGATATATCTGCTTCCACAGATATAAGCTTTGAATCGATACCATAAATGGTAGCGGTATTTACAACACTATACAATTAAACTCCTTTGGAATAATAAAAAGATATATAAGAAAAAGACAGGAGTTATATTAACACACTCCTGTCTAATAATCAAGATTTTTATAACTTAACGAATTCTTTCTGTAAGACCAAGCTTCTTATGAACCTTTCTAAGGGTTTTATTTGCAAAATAAGAAGCCTTTTCTGCATTCTCTTTAATGCATTCATTGATATATGTCTTATCGTTCTCAAGCTCTGCGCATCTTTCATGGAATGGTGTAAGCATATCTGCAACAGCCTCTCCAACAGCTAGCTTGAAATCGCCATAGCCCTTGCCGTCAAATTCCCTGGTAACCTCATCCATAGTCTTGTCTGTAACAACTCCATAGATTTCCATAAGATTAGATACACCAGGCTTATTTTCAACATCATATCTAACCTCTGCATCAGAATCAGTAACTGCCTTCTTAAACTTACGAATAATTGTATCTCTATCATCAATCAGATAAATTGTCGCGTTAGCATTCTCATCTGATTTAGACATTTTCTTAGTAGGCTCAGCAAGAGACATGATTCTTGCGCCAGCCTTAGGGAAGTATCCCTCAGGAATAGTAAATACATCACCATAAATATTATTAAAGCGCTCTGCAACATCTCTACAGATTTCAAGGTGCTGCTTCTGATCTGCGCCAATTGGAACTAAATCAGTCTGATATAAAAGAATATCTGCTGCCATTAATGCAGGGTAAGTAAATAATCCAGCATTAATATTATCTGCGTGCTTTGCAGACTTATCCTTAAACTGAGTCATTCTGTTAAGCTCGCCCATATATGTAAAGCAATCTAAAACCCATCCAAGCTCAGCATGTGCTGGCACATGAGACTGGAAATAGATGCAGTTCTTCTTTGGATCAAGACCAGCTGCCACATACTGTGTATAGATGCGTCTTGCGTTCTGCTTGAATTCTGTAGGGTTCTGTCTAACTGTAAGTGAATGTAAATCCATTACACCAAAGAAGCAATCGTACTCCTCGTTAAGATTAACCCAGTTCTTAAGTGCTCCAATATAGTTACCAAGAGTAAGCTTTCCTGTAGCCTGCATACCCGAATATAATACTTTTCTTTCTTTCTCCATAATACTAGTCTCCAACTTCATTATTTATTGTGTAAGATATTCTTGCGAATATATTCATTTGTAGCTGCTTCACCTTCATTTGCAAGATGTGTAAGCATATCCTCCAAAAGCTTTGCTGTTTCCTCATGCATAAGGTATTTCGCTTTGCCTTTTTTATAGTACTCCAGAGCACTGGAATCGGTATAAGCTTCCTTTTGATATGTCTTGCAAGCTGCCACTCTGTCGCAGTACATTTCCACCACATAATTAACCGGCATCTTCATACCAGCCATTTGCGCTTTTCCATCTAATGCATAATCAATCCAATATTCAAAGTGATGTTTATTTCTTCCCTTATGATGAAGCCACGCCAAAGAAACACCCTTATCTTCTCTTTCAGCATTGTTTGGGCTTTTATCTCCCTGATAGTATTTGGCTCCTACTAAAAACTCCACTAGAGAATACTTTGAAAGGTCATGCAATAATCCTTGCTTATAAAGTCCTACAGCAAAACATCCCTTCATTACAAGATGTCTATGATGTGTAATTGTTTTAAAATGTTCCCAAGCTTTCATTTAATTCTTACCCTTCTTTACCTTAATTCCAACTAAAACACTAATGGAATTACCAGGAACATTTATAGATTGCTGGTCATGGATTGGCTTTGGTGAAAAATCTCCATCATATTCTGCAGTGTTAAAGCAAAGACGCCATCGCTTTCCAGGCGCCAAAAGAGGAAGTGCCATATTGACGGAATCATAGTGATAGTTATAGCAAACAAAGACCTCTTCGCTTTCATCCACATAAGCTCCATTGTATAGCACACCAAGAGCCTTCTGTTCCTCTCCAATAGACATCATCCATGGCTCTGTTCCATGGAATGACATATCTGGCAACCCTAAATGTCTATAATCATTCATTAAAAAAGGCTCTTCACTTCTAAGACACTTGTGATTCTTTCTAAATGCAACAAGCTCCTTTACAAAGCTTCTAAGCTCTTCCTTACTCTTAGTCTTAGAAAAAACAGTATAGCCTATCTTGTTATCCTGGCAGTATGGATTGTTATTTCCAAGATGTGTAGCAGCCACCTCATCTGCTGCCACAAAGAGAGGCACACTCTGAGCCAGCATAAGTGCCGCAAAGGCATTTCGCATCTCTCTAAATCTATTAGCATTTATCATACGATTAGTTGTCTTACCTTCGATTCCGTAATTAAATGAGAAATTAGTATTTGTACCGTCTCTATTGTCTTCCCCATTATCGAAATTGTGCTTTTCGCCATATGAGAAGGAATCCCACATAGAAAAACCGTTGACATTAGCCATGTAATTAACAAAACCATATGCTGAATTTTGTCTTCTCATATGATTTGCAAACTGAATCATACTTCCATTCATATGGTTCTCTATTTGTCTTGTAACATTCATGAAGGAATCGTTATATATAAACAGATGCTTCTTGCCACTTTCTTTGAACAGAATTTCCTCTGGTATGTATTCATAGAAAATTTTAGTGTCTGCAAGGAATGGGTCAATTGCAATTCGCTCTATCGGCCCGTTACAGCCAACAATATGAAAACCATCAATATGAAAATACCTTACGTAATATCTAAGGCATTCTAACATCATCTCAGCAGGAGTATCCTTTGCAAATGCCATCTCCATTATGGCCTCGAAACCATTTTTATGTAATGTAGACACCAAATCTCGCATGGCATCTACACACTTATCAGCTCCACAAAAATATGAAGCCTTAGGCGCAAAATAATTAGCTTCACCAAATCCCCAATAATTCCTTTTGCCTGTGAATTCTGTAATCTCCGAAACCTTACCCTTAGGCGAAATCGTCATCTTGGATTCTAAAAATAGCTCCTCAAAATCATAAAGAGGCATAAACTCAATGCTGGTAATGCCAAGCTCCTTAAGATATGAAAGCTTAGATAGAACTCCCTTGTATGAACCAACCCTGGAAGCACTCATTCCCATGCCGGCTGTAAAGCCTCTCATGTGAAGCTTATAAATTACCATATCTGTAGGCTCAATATAAATATTTGTATCCTTCCAAGGCTTTTCCAAATGAGAAATACCGGAATAAACCTTGTAATCAGAGGACTTTCTGCCCTTTTCATCAGCCCAACTATCACGACCTATTACAGCTGTAGCATAAGGATCTACATAAACCTTGTCATCCTCTTTTATCAAATAACAAATACTATCTACATCTACATCAGAGATTTCAATAGAATAAACCCTGCCCATAGAAAAATCATTAATCAATTCAATATCATATAGCTTTTTTTTAGAAGCCTTATCAAACAAGATAATGGCAGCCTTTTTAGTGGTAGGTGCTATTGCTACTGTGATATTTATAGAATTCTTTTTTAGTATTCTAGGACCGAAATCTCTAAAATCCCCTCTAGTTACCTTCATGTTAAGCCTCATTTCAATATATCAGTGTAATATTACACGTGTTTTCAACTAAAATTTGTATTTTCACTAGACAATATTCCTGATGAATTATATCATAAGGACATGTCTTAAACAAATAATTTATTAGGAAGGAAATAAATATGGACGAGAATGAAGTTTTCCCAGTTGACAACGAAGATGATGATGTAGTTGTCACACTTAATCTAGATGATGGTTCCGAGGTTACATGTGAGATTCTTACAATCTTTGATTTAAATGATCAAGATTATATTGTTCTTTTACCTCTTGATGAAAACGGTAACGAAAACGAAGAAGGAGAAGTTTACATCTATCGTTATTTTGAAGATGAAACAGGCGCACCTTCACTTGATAACATTGAATCAGATGAAGAATACACAGCTGTCTCTGCCAAGTTCGATGAGCTTTATGGCGAAAGCATGGAAGAATAATCCAGTTCATCTAAGAATCGGGATTTATCCCGATTCTTTTTATTTGTATAGCTAAGAAACAAATTCCTTTTTGTTCGAGTAATTCCAACATAAAACAGTCTTCTCTCTGCTTCTATCTCTTCTTTTGAATCGGCCTTATTGGTAGGTATAACTCCTTCATTTGTGGAAATAATAAATACATTTTCAAACTCTAGTCCTTTGCTAGAATGTAAGGTATACAAGCCAATTTTGCCTAGTCTGTTAGTCTCTTTATTTTTGTTCTCATAATCAACTTTAAGCTTTAACATATTAAGCTTATCTATAGCCTGATTAATCGTTTTACATTCACGAAATACTTCAATCAAAAAATCTAGAATATCAGTATATTCATTTTCCAAAACTCCTGCATTAATTGCCTCCCCTCTAAGAAATTGTCCATACCCCATAATATTTTTTATATAATTAATTGCAGCAACAGGACTCATTTTAGATATTAGGTTTATATCATTAAGTAGAGCTTCCACTTGCCTATAACCTGATTGATTATCCCTGTAAAAGCTTAACATTTTCTTTAAATCGCCACATTCCTCTACTGCTCTTCTATGCAGATATCTGTTAGGACGATTCATTATAGCAAGGAGCCTTGATTTTGTAGAATTTCCTACGGCAATCTGAAAATAGTTTTCTATATCTGAGACAACAAAATGAGTATAAATATTTGGCATACTTTCCTTTAAATAAAATGGCAATTTGGCATTAATCAAACCATCTACTATAAATCGAGCATCAGAATGATTTCTATATAAAATTGCAATTTCATCAAAGGCCACGCCTTTATTATGTAGCAAATTTATACGCTTTATAATATCTTTAGCTTCAGAAAAATCATTTTCATATCCATTAATGCAAATCATACCTTCATCTGCTGTGCTTTTTATATCCTTATGAAAACGATAGGAATTTTTAGAGATTAGTTTGGATGCGGCATCAACTAAATTTTTAGGATTTCTGTAATTATAATTAAGCACTATTGTTTTAGTGTTATCGAAGACTTTAGCAAATCTGTTCATAACCTTTGGATTAGCACCTCTAAATCCGTATATTGATTGATCATCATCCCCTACGCAGAATATATTATTTGTTCTTTTTGCAAGCATTGTTATTAATTCAAACTGAATATCATTCATATCCTGCATTTCATCAATCATAAAATATGAATATTTTCTTTGCCACTTTTCTAAAATCTTCGGTTGTTTTACAAATAACCTATAGGCTTTAAGTAACATATCATCAAAATCTATTACATGGTATTTGTTCTTTAGAGACTCATAGGCTTTTGCAAAAGTAAATAAATCTTCCTTTTCAATATACTTAGGCTCATATTCTGATAAAGCCTTTGCAGAATTATAAAATCTGGATAGTTCAATTGCATATGAGCTTAGAATAGATTCATCACAAGAGTCCTTTTGAATTTGATTCATTGCTGCAAATAGAAGCTTTTCCCTTTGCTTTCCCATAAGAATATCTGATGACTTATAGCCAAGTTCTTTTTGTAAAATACCCCAAAATAAAGAATGGAACGTCCCGAAGGTTACTGGATAAACATCATCTGATAACCTGTCGAAACGTTCCTTCATTTCAATTGCTGCTGCTTTTGTAAATGTAATAACTAAAATCTCGTTAGCTGGGACACCAGATTCAATAAGCTTTATTATTCTGCGGGTTATAGTGTATGTTTTGCCACTACCTGGACCTGCCAAAACCATACAAGGTCCTTCTTTTATCATTACCGCCTGTTGTTGACTATTATTTAGTTCCATAAAACTCCTAATAGCCGACTTACCAAAATAAGGTTCCCCAACCTATTTAAGATAGCTTTTCAATAGCTGCCTTGATACGTTTGATAGACTCTTCCTTGCCAAGAATCTCCATAAGCTCTGTTGCACCACCAGGTGTCATCTGTTTTCCTGAAACAGCTGTACGAACTGGCCAAAGCACGTATCCATTCTTATATCCATGCTCTGTTGCAAATCCTGAAAGAAGTGCATAAAGAGCATCGTTTGAGTAATCATCCTGAGCCTCAATGACTGGTAAAAGCTCCTTAAGTACTGTAAGAGAAGACTCCTCAGTTGTCTTCATTTTCTTGTGAGTATACATTGCACTGTCATACTCTGGTACTGCATCAAAGAAATCAACATGGTCTTTGATATCTGGGAAGATTTCGATTCTAGTCTGAACCATCTTTGCAATCTTCTTAAGGTCATAATCGCCCTTAACATATTCTTTAAGATAAGGCTCTGCCATCTCATAGAACTTATCAAAGTCCATAGCCTTCATGTACTCACCATTCATCCACTTAAGCTTAGTGATGTCAAATACTGCAGGTGACTTTGAAATACGATGATAATCGAATTCCTTAACAAGCTCCTCAAGTGAGAAAATCTCGTTATCGTTCTCTGGTGACCAGCCAAGTAATGCTACGAAGTTAACAATAGCCTCTGACAAGAAGCCCTGTTCGATTAAATCCTCGTAAGAGCTGTGGCCTGAACGCTTAGAAAGCTTCTGATGCTCTTCATTTGTAATAAGTGGGCAGTGAATGTACTTTGGCACTTCCCAACCAAATGCTTCGTAAAGACGATTATACTTAGGTGATGATGAAATGTATTCATTACCACGTACAACGTGTGTAATACCCATCAAGTGATCATCAACTACGTTAGCAAAATTATATGTAGGATATCCATCAGACTTGATAAGAATCATATCATCAAGCTCTGCGTTATCTACTGTAATCTCACCGTAAAGCTCATCTACAAATGTAGTAGTGCCTGTACGTGGATTATTCTGACGAATAACGTAAGGCTTACCAGCTGCAAGATTTGCCTCTACCTCTTCCTTTGAAAGGTTAAGGCAGTGCTTGTCATAGATGTGGATTTCCTTACCTCCGATAACCTGCTTGCACTCCTCAAGACGCTTATCATCACAGAAGCAATAATATGCCTCTCCTTTTTCAACAAGCTGCTTAGCATACTTTAAGTAGATGCCAGCTGCCTGACGCTCTGACTGAACGTAAGGGCCAAAACCCTTATCCTTATCAGGGCCTTCATCATGAATCAAACCTGTTGCTGCAAGTGTTCTATAGATAATATCAACAGCACCTTCCACAAGACGCTCCTGGTCCGTATCTTCTATTCTAAGAAGAAAATCTCCT